>JABDIZ010000165.1 GCA_013003465.1 Rhodothermaceae bacterium | reverse complement strand
ACCGTAGATCGGGATGGGTTCGCGCCGCCCGAGCAGCCAGAGCTTTTCGATCAGGAGCGGAAAGCCACTGATGTGGTCCGGGTGCTCGTGCGTCAGGATGACGGCATCAATGGTGGTCGGGTCGAGGCCGAGCTTTAGGAGACGCTGCACGGCATCGCCACCGCAGTCCACGAGAATCAGGCGCCCCGCCTCTTCGACCGCGAGCATCGTCGTGGTGCGGTGGGGGTCGCTGACGGCAGCGCCGGTGCCGAGGAGGTAGAGCGTCATGGCGTCGGATCGGGGCGAAGCGAGCCCCAATCTACGGCGCGGCTACTTCTTTCGGGCGACGATGTAGGCGGCCAGGCCAATCAAGGCCTCGCGTGCGTCAGAGGCGGGGAACGTGCGAAGCGTCTCGGCGGCGTCAGCGGCGAGCGACTCCATCTTCGAGCGCGCATAGGCAATGCCGCCCTGCTCCTGAACGAATGCGACCACGGTCTTGATGTCGGATCGGCTCTTCTTGCGCTTTTTGACGATGCGCAGGATGCGTTTCCGCTCAGCCGGTTCTGCGCGCTCCAAGGCCACGATGAGCGGGAGCGTCATCTTCTTCTCCTGCAGGTCAATGCCAAGCGGCTTGCCCACGTCCACATTGCCGTAGTCGAACAGGTCGTCGCGGATCTGGAAGGCGAGGCCGAGCTGTTCGCCGATCTGCCTCACCTGGGCGACCGTTTCAGCGTCGGCATCCACGCTCACCGCCCCGCAGGCCATGCAAGCGGAGATCAGCGAGGCCGTCTTGTCCGAGATGATGCGGAAGTATGTGGCCTCATCGATGTCGAGCCGACGGGCCTTCTCGATCTGGAGCAGTTCGCCCTCACTCATGCGGCGGACGGCATCAGAGACGACGTGTAGCAGTTCATGCTCGTCGTTGTCGAGGGCGAGGAGGAGGCCTCGGCTCAGCAGGAAATCGCCAAAGAGCACGGCCACTTTGTTCTTCCAGAGCGCGTTGATGGAGAACACGCCGCGCCGCCGTTCGGCCTCGTCCACGACGTCATCGTGCACGAGCGTGGCCGTGTGGAGCAACTCGACGAGCGCGGCGGCGCGGTAGCTCGTGTCCGAGACCTCGCCGCAGAGCTTGGCCGAAAGCAGCACCAGGATCGGGCGGATTTGCTTGCCTTTCTGCCGCAGGACGAACTGTGTCACGCGGTCGAGCAGGTCCACCTTCGAGCGCATCGCCTCGCGGAAGTAGCGGCGGAACTCCTTCAGGTCCGCATCCACGGGCTGGCGAATATCCGCGAGCCCGAGTGGGGGGGCAGCGAGGGGAGGGGAGGCGAGGACAGCGTCGGCCATGCGAGCTTTCAATGATTATTGAAAGCTACTACTGATCCCCGTACGCTCGGTTGCATCTGGCCGAAATCTTTGCAAGCGCGCTACGGGCGGTTGCTCAGGATGGCCTTGCCGATGGAGCAACTCAAACAGCGGCCCTCCGTGCACCACCGTCGGTAGAGCTGGTGCAAGCCCTGGGTCGCAAGCGCGTTCGTGGGACGGGTGCCGTGCCGCTCGAAGTGGCGCGTGATCTCGTCGGAGGCCGCGGGCAGGCGCGTGAGGAGAGCGGCGACCTGGTCATGCTGTGCGACATCCTCGCGCTGTTCGGCATCAAGCAGCAGCACGGGCAAGAGCGCGTCCATGAGGATGCGATCCGTGCGGGCCCGGCCGATGTGCGCGGCCGTTGGCGTCGTGCGTCGCTCGAAGCGGACGTGGTCGGCCCAGAACGAATCGGGCT
>JABDIZ010000149.1 GCA_013003465.1 Rhodothermaceae bacterium | reverse complement strand
CACGCGGAACCCAAACGGCAAGCTGCGGCTGATGTACGAGGCCAACCCGATGGCCTTCATCGTGGAGCAGGCGGGCGGCCTCGCCTCGACGGGCCACGGCCGCATCCTCGACGTGAAGCCCGGGGCGCTCCACCAGCGGACGCCTATCTACATCGGCTCCCCGGAGATGGTGCGCCACGCCGAAGCCTTCCTCCGCGGCAAAGGGCCCGGAGCTAGTGGCGATGGTGCGGCCTGAAGCAGGTCAGTCTTGTTGCTGGAGGAGCGCTGTCAGTTCGGCAATGTCGGTGAAGAAGGCATCGCCCATGAAGCGGAGACTCGCTATCGCTCGCTCTCCGGCCTCCTCATGCCCCGCTCCACACGCGTCGGTGACGACGATGGGGAGGTAGCCGAGATCAGCGCCGTGGCGGACCGTGGGCTCCAGTCCGATCTCCGTTGCCACGCCCACGAGGACAAAGCTGTTGAGGCCGCAGTCGCGCAGGGCGATGTCGAGCGGCGTGCCTTCGAAGGCAGACATGGTGATCTTGTCGAAGACGGCTTCGTCGTCACGCGGGGCGAGTTCTGGTGTGATCTTGAAGCCCTCGGAGCCGCGCAGGAACCACGGCTGGACCTCATCCACGTTGTCGGTGCGTTGCCACATCATCGCCTGGCGAAGCTGAAAAACGCCCATGAGCGGCTTGGGCAGCGACAGGTGCCGCAGAAAGAACACGCGGAGTCCAGCCTCGCGCGCCGCCGCGAGCACCTCCGCGACGCGTGCGGTGATGCCGGTCCCGTCCCTCATCTGGCGTAGGATGCCAACCTGCATGTCGTAGACGATGAGCGCTGTGCGGGCTGGATCGCACGCATCGGCGAGAGTTTCAGGAATGGCGAGGCCGTAAGCATGGTGCATCGGACTGGGGGTTAAGCAGTTGAAGTATAGGGTGTAGCGCGCTTCATGTACCCACGGTTCTCGGAGGTATACTGCCGCGCCTTCATGGCATGGATCTGGATCAATGCCCCGCCATGCGGTTGCTACTTCTGTTCGTGCTCGCGTTCGCCTCTGCCTCAGCCCTCGAGGCGCAGACGGCGGAGGCGGTGTTTGTCCCGTTTGAGCGGCAGGAAGGGCAGGTCTACACCGTCGAAGTCGTGAGGGAAAGCGAGGAGCGGGCCGGAGGGCTGCGGCAGCAGTTCATCCGTGCCGAGACGACCGTGTCCGCGCAGGTAGACGCCGTGGCGCTGGAGGTGGTGCGCGAGACATGGACCCTGGGGGCGGTAACCGTTACGACGGAGGGCGGCATCGTTGGGGCTCCACTGGGAGGCGCGACAGCCTTCGGGCTGGTCGACGGCTTGGTCGTCCGCTACGACGCCGATTCGACGGGAGCGCCCCGCCAACTCCTCAACCCGGAGCGCGCGCGTGCAGCCCTGCGTCAGGTGGTCCGTGCTGACGAAGACCGGCCCGGTGCCTTCGGTCGCCTCGACGCCGTCGCACTCCGCGAAGACCTCCGTGCGCGCCTCGCCGATCCGGCGGCGCTGGCGGATCTTCTACTGGACGAGCCGCGGTTGGTGCACACCGTCAGCGGGCGCCTGCTCACGCCGGGGCAACCCACCACCGAGCAGGTTGAGCGACCGAGTCCGCTCACGAGTGCGCCGGTGCGCATGACCGTCACCACGCGCCTCGACTCGCTTAGCGCCGACAGCAGCACGGCCTTCGTGACCTGGACGGCCGAGGCCGACCGCGAGGCGCTCGTCGAGAGCCTGATCGCCTTCCTGGAAGCGGCGTCGCCGGGGCAGGTCGACCCCTCGCTCGTGCGCGACCTCAGCCCGACGCTCGCCCTCGAAGAGCAGGCCGCGTTCGTCGTGAGTCTCGACGCAGGGTGGGTCTTGCAGACGACCTATACCAAGACGGCGCGCGTGGCGGGGCGCGAGCGTATCGAGCGGGCCACCTTCCGCACTTTACCACCGGATTCCGATTCGTAGGCGGCAGGATTTCCCTGACAACGACGCGTGGCAGGCCTACCTTTTAGGTCCATCACCGACGTGTACCATGCCTCGTTACCTACCTCTCATTCTCATTCTTGCTGTCCTTCTAGGTGGTGCCTTCTGGCTGCTCCAAAGCGGCGGTGCACCGCTTGCTGAGGGCGAGGCGGATGAACAGCGCGAGCCGGGCTGGCTGGAGCCTACTGATTGGTTCTTTCAGCAGCGTGCCTTTCCGCATGGCACCATTCGCCCCGAGGCAGTGCGCCTCGCACAGCAGCAGATCGCCGCGCTCCGCGCCGACGCACAGCGCCAGGGCAGTGGAGGACTCTGGACCTTTGGCGGGCCGACGAACGTCGGGGGGCGCGTCTCGTCTCTGGCCGTCGAAAGCTTCGACGTGTTCTACGTCGGCACGGGCTCGGGCGGCGTGTTCAGGACGACCGACGGCGGTGCCTCGTTCACCTCCATCGGTGATGACGTGCTCAACCTCTCCATCGGTGACGTGGCCCTCGCACCGCAGAACCCGCAGATTCTGTACGTAGGCACGGGCGAAGTCAACGGCGGCGGCGGTTCGTTGACCTATGGCGGACAGGGTGTCTTCCGCTCCGTCGATGCGGGCATCACCTGGAACGCGCTCGGGTTGGAGGAGACGGGCACCATCGGCCGGGTCGTCGTGCATCCCACAGACGCCAATACCGTCTGGGTAGCGGCGGAGGGTAAGCTCTTCGCTGCCGACGAGCACCGGGGCGTCTACCGCACCACCAACGCCGGAGCGACGTGGGACAAGACGCTCTTCATCAACGACTCGACGGGTGTAGTCGATCTCGCGGTAAACCCACGCAGTCCAGACACGCTGTACGCGGCAGCCTGGGAGCGGCAACGTCGTCCCGATGAGCGTCACTATGGCGGTGACGGCTCCGGTCTGTGGCGCTCCATTGATGGCGGGCAGACCTGGGCGGAACAGACGGACGGCCTTCCATTCGGCCCTAATATTGGACGGATCGGCATCAGCGTCTCCGCCTCGCGGCCCAACGTCGTCTATGCCGTGTACACCGACGCGACCGGGTTCGTGAGTGGGGTCTATCAAACCGAGAACGGCGGCGACACGTGGAGCCTCGTCGGAGCCTTCAGTGGGCCGTCGTACGGGTGGTGGTTCGGACAAATCCGCGTGGACCCCACCAACGACGATGTGGTCTATGCCCCATGGCTCAACCTGGAGAAATCCGCGGACGGGGGGCAGTCGTGGAACTATGCTTCCGGCTCGATGCATGTGGACCAGCACGCCCTCTGGATCGATCCCACCAACCCGGATCAACTGATCGCAGGAAATGACGGCGGGGTATACCGCTCCATTGATGGCGCATCGACTTGGACGAAGGCGCCCGGCGGGTTCCCCGCTACGCAGTTCTACACCGTCGAAATCGATGCCTCCGTGCCGGAGCGCCTCTACGGCGGCACGCAGGACAACGGCACCAACCGCACGCTCACGGGCAGTGAAGACGACTGGCAGCACATCTACGGCGGCGATGGCTTCGTCGTACTCGTCGAGCCGACCAACAACCAGTACGTGTACGCGGAGTCGCAGTACGGCGGTCGCGGGCGCTCGACCAACGGCGGGGCCTCGTTTACCTCAGCGAACGCAGGCATCAGCGGGCCGAGCAACTGGAACACCCCCATCGTGTTCGACCCGCAGGACCCGACCATCCTCTACACCGGCACGGACCGCGTCTACCGCTCCACGAATCGCGCGGAAAACTGGACGGCCATCTCGCCCGATCTCACCGACGGCTTTGGTACCGGCAATCTCGTCTTCGGCACCATCACCACGATTGACGTGGCGCCCTCGGATCCCGACGCGCTCTACGCCGGGACGGACGATGGGCGGGTCTGGAAGACGGAGAACGGCGGGACTACGTGGGCCGAGATCAGCGCCGGACTGCCGCAGCGCTGGGTCACGCGCGTTACCGTCCACCCGACGCAGCCGCACACGGCCTACGTTACCCTTTCGGGCTATCGCTGGGCTGAGGACCTCGCCCGCGTCTACCGTACCGACAACGGCGGTACTACGTGGACACCCCGCATCGGAGGACTGCCGGAGGTGCCGGTCAATGATCTGCTCTTCGACCCGCTCGATCCCGACTGGCTTTACCTCGCCACGGACGCCGGGGTGTTCGTCTCATCCAACGCCGGCGTATCGTGGTCGCTCCTGGGCGTGAACCTGCCCGGTGCGCCCGTGCTCGATCTCGACCTGCACGATCCCACACGCACGCTCGTCGCGGCGACGTACGGGCGTGGGATGTACCGCTACGACCTGACGCAACTACCCGTCGCGACAGAGCCCGAGGCCGTGCCCGCCGCGTTCCAATTAAACGGGGCGCCGAATCCGTTCCGCGAGGCCCTCACGCTCCGCTACACCGTGACGCAGCCCGGTCCGGTCGCCTTGACCGTCTACGATGTGCGGGGGCGCCGGGTGGCATTGATCGAGGAGCGAGAGCGCGTCGCAGGATCGCACACCGTCCGGT
>JABDIZ010000112.1 GCA_013003465.1 Rhodothermaceae bacterium | reverse complement strand
CAATAGAGCAAAACCGAGAAGGTTGGTAGTCATTTCGGCCAGTTGGTGACGGCGAGCGGGTACGTATGCCCCCTCCTTATCACGACGATGCACGGCATTAAACCGCGCTATCAGGACAGATGGGGGTGTTATCAGGCCACAAGGGTTGACCCCATGCTCTATCCCTCGTACTCCACCGTCTCCTGCTCCGTCCCGTCGGCGCGGTGGATGACAAGGCGGCTTGGCGCATGCTGCTTGGCGAGTTTGCGCGCCGCCACCAGCGCTTCCTTCTTCGTGCCGTGCGTGCTGGAGGCCTGCTTGGCCCCTACCTTTTGGACAGCCCATCCGTCCTCGCGCGGCTGCAGGCTGTAGACCGTCGGCGTCGGGCCATCGCCGAGGAGGTGCGCCATGCGAGCGCGCAAGGCTTCCACCTGATCGGAGAGGGCGGCGACCTCCTCGCGGCCCGGAATGCCCGTCCGCACCATGACGGCCTCTACGGCCGACTCAAGCCTGTCCACCCCGGCGCCCGCGAGGCCGGCGGCTTTCTTGGTAGCCGACTTGGCCTTCCCCGTTGCCACGCGTCCGGCCTGCTCGATCTGGTCGAGCACGTCATCGATGGCTTCGGAGCCTTTCGACCGCACCTTTTCGCCGCGTTTGACGAGGTCGTCGAACTGCTTGCCGCCGTCTTTGCGCGCGCGGTCGAGTGCGCCGAGCCCGGCGAGCCAGATCTCCCGCGCCTGCCCGGCAACATTCTCCGGCAGGTTCGCGAGCGCGTCCTTCTTTTGCTTCTGCGCCTTCTTCTTTTTCTTACCCATGACGATTCCGGTGTACGTTAGGAGGAGGCTGTAAAGTACGACGCGGCCCTGTTCACTCGGAACCGTGCGCCTGTTCTGACCGGTACCACCCCCCTTCTGACTCACTCCTCGCACTTCGATGGTCAATCTGTCCGACAACGCCACCACCCGCTCACTTCTCGAAGTCGCCCTCGGCTTCCTGGGCGCGATGCTCATCCTGCCCCTCCTGTTCCGCGCGGTGACCGGCGTGTTTACCGGCCTCTTCCGCTTTCGCCCCACGCGCCGCCTGATCGGCGAGGCCGTCTTCGCGGGCCTGACGGCCCTGCTCACCCGAGAAGGTGTGCTCGACGCGCTCTTCGGCGAGAAAGGAGAGACGGGCGATGGCCTCCTCAAACCTCGCATCGATGACTGAGACCTGAGGCATCCCGACGGATCGTATTGCGGAACGGCGTACGATAGCCCCCCCTCTGCAATACGCGATACCCCCACCGCTCTCTAGGCCTGGCCTCTCCAGGACCTCTGCCCTATGCCCCTCGCTGACAGCGCTTCGCGCAAACGGATCGGTGTGCTCACCCACGGCTCTCTCGGCCAGGGTGTCGAGATGAAGCTGGACCCGAGCCGCTCGGTTGAGTCGGTGCGGGCGGGGACCTTTGTCGTCGTCGAGGGCGCGCAGTTCGACTTCTTCTCGCTCATCACCGACCTTACTATCGAGGCGGCCAACGAGAACATTCTGCTTAACCCGCCCGGCCGCGACGAGGAGTTGCTGCGCCGCGTGATGCAGGGCTCGGGCACCTACGCCACCGTCTCGCTCAAGCCCATGCTGATGGTCGAGCAGGACCAGTTGGAGGACAAGGCGGAGGTGCGCCCCGTCAAGACCGTCCCCGCGCACTTCTCCAGCGTGGGCGAGGCGACGGAAGCGGACGTGGCGCGCGTGTTCGGCAGCGAGCAGCAGGACGGCGGTGACCGCTTTTTCCACGTCGGCGAGCCGCTGGGAATGGACACGCCAGTCTGCCTGGACCTAGCCCGGTTCGTGGAGCGCTCGAACGCGGTCTTCGGCAAGACGGGCACAGGCAAATCGTTCCTGACGCGGCTGCTCCTCTGCGGCACCATCAAGACAAGCCGCGCGGTGAATCTCATCTTCGACATGCACAACGAGTACGGGTTCAAGGCCCGCCGCGAAAGCGACGGCCAAGCCCAACTGTTCGTGCCGGGCCTCAAGCAGCTCTTCGGGGCCAAGGTCCAGATCTTCTCGCTCGACCCGGCCTCCACGCGGCGGCGCGGCGGTAGCCCCGACGTAGAGGTCCATCTCTACGCCGACCAGGTCGAGCCCGAGGACATCCTGCCGCTCCGCGAGACGCTCAACCTGACGGCCACCGCCACGGAAAGCACCTACCAGCTCAAGAAGAAATACGGCCCGCGCTGGCTCTCGACGCTGCTCCAGGCTGAGACGGCCGAGATCGAGGGCATCGCCGAGGAGACGGGCGCGCACCCTGGCTCACTGCTCGCCCTCCGCCGCAAACTCGACCGCCTCGATGGTCTCCCCTTCTTCCACCTCGACGCCCCTACCTCCGGCCGCCGCGATCTGATCGACGAATTGCTGGAAGCCATCGAAGCAGGCCGGTCGGTGGTGCTGGAGTTCGGCCAGTACAACAGCCTGCTCGTCTACCTCTTCGTCGCCAACGTCATCACGCGGCGGCTGCGCGACCGCTACGAATCCAAATACGAGACGTACGAACGCACACAGGACGAGGCGGATAAGCCGCAACAGCTCTTGATCACCATCGAGGAGGCGCACAAATTCCTCGGTCCTGAAACGGCCAGGGAGACGCCTTTCGGCAAGATCGCGCGCGAGATGCGCAAGTTCTCCGTCAGCCTGCTCATCGTGGACCAACGGCCAAGTGGCATCGACGAAGAGGTGCTGAGCCAGATCGGGACCAAGATCGTGGCGCAACTTAACGATGAGAAGGACATCGCCGCGGCGCTCGTGGGCACGCCCGGCTCGGCGGGCCTGCGCCAGATCCTCGCCTCGCTCGACTCGAAGCAGCAGGCGCTCGCACTCGGCCACGCGGTGCCGATGCCTATCACGCTGCGCACGCGCACCTACGACGAGACGTTCTTCGACGCCATGACCGAGGGCCGCTCCATCGCCTCGAACACCGCGACCATGCAATCGGACATGCAGGCGCTCTTTTCTTGATGTGAAGGGGCATCTCCGAGTGCCCTTGCTTGCGTGGAAGGGCAGATTCTTGTACCCTGTTTCGTTGGCTTCCTTGCACCCACACCGCATCCGATCATGCCTCGTTTGCTTCTCATCACCCTGCTTATTGCGGGTGGCCTCGCCCTGACGGGCTGCCGTGACGCGCTCGTCGATCCCGTGACGCCGGTGGTTCCCCCGGCTCCTCCGACGGGCGATCTCCAATCGATGTATGTGAAAGGCCCCTCCGATATTGGCGTCGGCGACGTGGCCCGCTACAAGGGCGAGCTCCTCCACAACGCCTCCTTCTACGAGTGGGGGTTGGCCGGGAGCGCAAGCGCCAGTAGCACGGATCCGGCCAACCTGCGGGAGTTCGGCCTCACGGCCCAGAGCCCCGGTGCGCTCCTCGTCTACTTCAATGCCTACAACGCCAACGGACAGCGCATCGGGTATGGCGAGCGGACCATTCTGATCCACTGACCGCTGGCTTTTCTTCTTTTCGCGCGGCCCGGCTAACTC
>JABDIZ010000081.1 GCA_013003465.1 Rhodothermaceae bacterium | reverse complement strand
CCGGGGTACCATGTGGAATGTCCGCGTGGACGCCATGACAGGAACGGTGCTGGAAGTAATCAGCTGGACCGACCACGATACGTGGCCGCAGCTCAGCGCCGCGGCACGCGCTGCCCACCAGCCTGCTGCGGACCTCGCTCCAGTGGCCCCCGCCCTCCCGACGATGGCAGCGGCCGGTGGCCCGAGCTACAACGTCTTCGCCTCCCCGGCGGAGAGCCCGAATCATGGCCCGCAGGTCATGACTAACGATCCGGCCAATGCCACGGCCTCGCCGAACGGCTGGCACGACACCGGGTCCGCTACCTACACGATCACGCGCGGCAACAATGCATACGCCTATGAGGACCGCGATGCCAACAACCTCCCCGGCTTCAGCCCCGATGGGGGCGCAGGCCTCACCTTCGATTTTCCCTTCGACGATACCGAACAACCGGAGGATTACGAGGAGTTGGCGATCACCAACCTGTTCTACTGGAACAACATCATTCACGATGTGACCTACCAGTACGGCTTCGACGAGGCCGCTGGCAACTTCCAGAACAACAACTTTGGCAACGGCGGTAACGGCAACGACCACGTCCTCGCCGAAGCCCAGGACGGCAGCGGCATCGACAACGCCAACTTTGGTACCCCGCCCGACGGCGGTAGTGGGCGCATGCAAATGTTCCGGTGGAGCCCGGGAACGCTCCTCCGGATTGATGCCCCCTCGAACATCGCGGGACCCCGCACGCATGGAGTGCAAGTCGCAGGGGATACCACCCCGGACTGGGGCGACACCGATGGATTTTCCATCATGGACGAGGTTGCGATCGCCGAGGAGGCTGATGGGGGCTTCCTCGCCTGCGAGCCCATTGCAAACTCTGCAGACGTGGCGGGCAAGATTGCCCTGATCCGGCGCGGTGAATGCTCGTTCGTACAGAAGGTCTACAATGCCCAGCAGGCTGGGGCCATCGCTGCGATCATCCACAACTGCTTCTTCCCGGACGAAGAAGGGTGCGGCAACAATAGCCCTGGTGAAGCCGTCCTCAACATGTCGCCCGACCCCGCATTTCCGAACATTAACGACACGACCATCCCGGCCATGTTCGTCGCTCGGAGTTCAGGGCTGGCCATGCGCGGTAACTCGCCCGGCGTGACGGTGACCATGGAAGAGGGCACTATCTTCCGCGACTCCGACCTGGACAACGGCGTCATCCTCCATGAGTACACGCACGGCATCTCCAACCGCCTCACCGGAGGGCCGAGTGCCGCGGGTTGTCTCGGCAACATGGAGCAGATGGGCGAAGGCTGGAGCGACTACTACGGCCTCATGCTCACCCAGCAGCCCGGCGACACGGCCGAGCAGCCGCGTGGCATTGCCACCTACCTCATCTTTGAGGATACCGAGGGGACTGGTATTCGCCCGGCCCCGTATTCGACCTCCTTTGCGGTCAACAACCTCACCTACGGGGATATCGGCTCCGTTTCCGTGCCGCACGGAGTAGGCACGGTGTGGTCTACGATGCTGTGGGAGATGACGTGGGACCTGATCGCGGCGCACGGCTACAGCGCCGACCTCTACGACGCCGACGGCGGCGCGGGCAATCAGATCGCGCTCAACCTCGTGACGGAGGGCATGAAACTGCAGCCGTGCTCACCGGGCTTCGTGGACGGCCGAGACGGCATCCTCGCTGCGGACACGCTGCTCTACGGCGGCGCCCACTCGAACATCATCTGGCAGGCCTTTGCCCGGCGCGGCCTCGGTGCCGAGGCTGACCAGGGCAGTTCCGCTAGTGTCACGGACGGCACGGAGGACTTCAGCCTCCCCGTCGGCGTGGCGAATGAAGCCACAGGCGTGGAGCCGGAGACCTACGTGCTCTCGGCAGCCTACCCGAACCCGTTCAGCGGCTCGGCGCAGTTCACGCTGGAGATCGGCGAGCCACAGGCTGTCCGCATCGAAGTGTTCGATACGCTCGGCCGCCGCGTGGCGCTGCTCCACGACGGCCCGCTCGCCACCGGCACGCGTCATCAATTCGCGATTGACGGCGCACGCCTCGCCAGTGGCATCTACACCTACCGCGTGACCGGCGAGACCTTCACGGCCTCCGAACGCCTGACGCTGCTCAGGTAGCGTCCGACTACGCGCACAGCGAAGCGCCCCCGCCGGACTGATCCGGTGGGGGCGCTTGTATCGAAGAGACCATGCTTAGTTGCGGAGCGTGCTGGTGTGCTTGACGAGCCGGGCGACGAAGAAGGCTTCAAGCAACCCGTCGGGGAGGACACGGCGCGTCTGGGCCACCTGCGGATCGAACGTGCGCCCGTTCCACTCGGTCAGGCCTGGCTGCGTCGCGGCGGCTACCGGCCCTGTAGCGGGCAACTCGGCGTCTACGACCTCGATGGCCTCGCCGAAGGTGCGGAGCGCCTTGTCGAGCACGGCCTCGTTCTCCTCCGGTGCGAACGTGCAGGTCGAGTAGACGAGCGTGCCGCCGGGCTTGAGCGCCTGGATGCCCGAGAAGAGCAGCTTGCGCTGCTTGGCCTGCATCTCCTTGATCTTGCGCAGACTCCAGTAGCGCGTCGTCTCGGGTTCGGCCACCCGGAAGCGGCCCTCCGTAGAGCACGGCACGTCCACGAGCACGCGGTCGAAGGCCTCGGCCTCGCGGTGCCAGTAGGCCGCGCCGGAGGCCAGCACGGGCAGCACGCACGCAGCGCCCTGCTCGGCGAGGTTGGAACGCAGCTTGTAAAATCGGTCGCGCACCTTCTCGATAGCGACGATCTCGCCCTCGTCCTGGATCAGGCAGGCGAGTTGCCGCGTTTTGGAGCCTGGCGCGGCGCAGAGATCGAGCACCCGCTCACCCGGCCGCGGATCGAGCGCGAGAGGCGGAAGCTGGCTCGACACGTTCTGGACGTAGACGAGCCCCTCCGCGTAGGGCAGCGAGGCGAGCAGCGCGGGCCGCTGGTCGGCGCTCACCATGGAGGCGCCGGGGACGCCGGGGACGGGCTCCACCCGGAGCCCTTCGTCAGCCAGCCGGGCCAGCACGGCTTCGGCCGAGGCCTTGAGCGTGTTGATGCGGAACCCCACGGCGTGCGGCGCAGCGAAGGTCGCGAACACGGAATCGAGGTGCTCCGGCGGGATAATGCGAGCGAGCCGCTCGGTGAAAGCGGCGGGCAGCGTCAGCGGAAACGTAGCAGTGGAGGAAGCCATCATCCGCCCTCTACCGCCGAAGGCGGCTGCGCGATCCGTCCGGGGCCTAGTTTCACCGCCTCTTCCCGCGCCGAGGCGCGGCTTCTTCGCCTTAACCATTGCATCTCTGCTGCCGATTCGATTACTTAGCGCGGCGCGCACGTACGTATCTCATGGAGCCAGGCGGCGACGATCTTATCCGGTGTTCCTTCTGTGGCCGCACGGCGCACGAGGTCGCGTCGATGGTGGCGGGACCCGATCCGGCGCAGGTCTACATCTGCGATGGCTGCATCCACCACGCCTCGGGCATCGTCCAGGGCGATCTGGTGGCCTACACGCCGCCCCAGCCTGCGCCCCGCCGCGCGTCGAGGCCCCGCCATCGCCTGACGCCGCGCGAGCTCAAGACGGCGCTCGACGAGCACGTCATCGGGCAAGACCGCGCCAAGCGGGCCCTCTCGGTGGCCGTCTACAACCACTACAAACGGCTCGAAGCCGAGGACTACCTCCACGAATACGACGAAGTCGAGATCGAGAAGAGCAACATTCTGCTCATCGGCCCGACCGGCACCGGCAAGACGCTGCTGGCTCGCACGCTCGCCACCATCCTCGATGTCCCCTTCTCCATCGCCGACGCGACGGCGCTGACCGAGGCGGGCTACGTGGGCGAGGACGTGGAGTCCATTCTCAGCCACCTCCTCCAGTCTGCCGACTTCAACGTCGAGCGCGCCGAGCGCGGCATCATCTACATCGACGAGATCGACAAGCTCGCGCGCAAGGGCGACAACGCCTCCATCACGCGCGATGTCTCGGGCGAGGGCGTGCAGCAAGCGCTCCTCAAGATGCTCGAAGGGACCATCGCGGGCGTGCCGCCGAAGGGTGGCCGCAAGCACCCCGAGCAGAGCCTGATCTCGTTCGACACGCGCAATGTGCTTTTCATCGTCGGCGGCGCCTTCGACGGCCTCGGCGAGATCATCGCGCGGCGGCTCTCGGCCAGCCAGATCGGCTTCCAGTCCGACCCCACGCTCAAGCGGCTCGACAAGCGCGACCCGGCCATCTTCCGCCACATCGAGCCGGACGACCTGCTGCAGTTCGGGCTCATCCCCGAGTTCGTCGGGCGCCTGCCCGTCACCGCCTCGCTCGACGGCCTGACGGATGACGAGATGCGCCGCATCCTCGTCGATCCCAAGAACGCCATCGTGCGGCAGTACCAGAAGCTGTTCGCGATGGACGGCGTGGACCTCCTCTTCGAGCCCGGCGCGCTCGACGCGGTCGTAGCGAAAGCACGCATGCTCGGCACGGGCGCCCGCGGCCTCCGCTCGGTAATGGAGGGGGCCATGCTCGACCTGATGTTCGATGCACCCGAGCGGGTGGGCATCGGCGCCGTCCGCCTCACGGCCGACTTCGTACACGGCCAGGCGGGCCCGCTCTACGAGGAGCGCAAGGCGAGCGCCTAGGCAAAGGGAGAAGCGAGAAAGGCGGGACAGGAAAGAGAGAAGAGCCAGGCACGCCGCCGCCCTTCTTTCCTTTCTTTTGAAAACGGGACCGTCCAGGGTGTCTCGCGTATAAGCCGTAGTTTTCCGGCCGTTCGGCCCTCTTCGTCGCTATGCTTGCCCACGCCCGCCGTCGTCTGAACTCGACGCTCAGCGTGCCCCGGTACTACCTGGGCGGGCTGACGAAGCGGCTCTTCTCGAACCCGGTGCCGCTGTGGTGCCAGGCCATCGCCTTCAAGGGGCTCGTCACGCTGCTGCCGCTGATCCTGCTGGCAACCGGCGTCTTCGGTCTCATTCTGCGGCAACCGAACCCCTTCGAGAACGTCGCCCGGTACCTGCGAACGTTCCTGCCTCCCAACCAGAGCGAGCAACTGATCCAGCTCGTGTTCGAATTGCAGAAGGCGTCGGGCGCGCTCACCGTGCTGGCCTCGCTCTTTTTCATCGCAACCATCATCACGTTCCTCGGGACGGTCCGCTACGTGGTGGGCCAAGCGATGGGCCGAGACCGCCACAACCTGCGCTCGATTCCGAAGGGCTACCTCTTCGACCTGCGGATGGCGGCGCAGGTGGGCCTGCTCTTCCTGCTCTCCTTCGGCCTCACGTTTGCCGTCAACACGCTGAGCGTGCAAACCTCCGACTGGGCGAGCGGGGTCGGTCTGAACGCCGATCTGATGGAGCGGGGCTGGGCCTTCGTCACGCGCACGCTCACCCTCGTGGTGCCGTGGCTGCTCTCGGTGGCGATGTTCGGGCAGCTGTTCTACTTCGTGCCACGCCCGCGCCCACCCAAGCGCAGCGCCCTGCTCGGGGCGACGGTGACGGCGCTCCTCTTCGAGGTCGCCAAGAACGGCTTCACGTTCTACGCGCGCACTTTTGGCGGCTTCGACCGCTACGCGAGTCAGGACGAGAGCGGCCCCCTCGGGGGCCTCGGCGGCGTGTTCGGGCTCATCCTCGTGCTCGTCTTCTGGGTCTACCTGTCGGGCCTGACGCTCGTCATCGGCGCGATGGTGGCCTCGCTGCACGAGCAGCGGCACTGGCCACGGCGCTCGGCCCTCCGGCGCCTCTGGCGGACGGCCCGCCCCAACCTGAAGGCCCCGGCCCCGGTGGCCCTCGACGCCGCGCGCCCTCGAGGCGATGGCGCGTCCATCGCCTCGGCAGCCGCCCCGCTAACCACGATGGAGGCCCTCGGCGTTCAACCTCATCAAGGCGCCCCTATGTCGTCCGAGACTACCGAGGTCCGTGAGGCCGCACCGGAATCCTAGCCTTCGCAGCAGACTCTGACCGACGTACCTTGCGGTCCTTTCTCCCTTTCCCTTCCCCTCTTCACGTCCGTGCGCTTGCGGTCCACCTGTCGCTCTCTGTTCGGCGCCCTCGTGTTGTTCGTCGGTGGGACGGTGGGCCTGCTGGCCTGCACGTCGGCGCGTGCGCAGGACTCCGTCTACCTGATCAACGACTCGACGACCGTCGCCGACCTCGGCTTTCGCTTCGTGGATTCGCAGACGCTGGAGCCTGCGCAGCTCGAGCTGCAGATCGCCACGGCCGCCCCGGGCTTCTTCGAGACCGGCTGGCGCAGACCGCTCGCGTCGGTCATTCCCCTCTTCGGGAAGCCCGGCGTCTATCCGTTCAACGCGATCGAGTTGCAGAAGGATCGGGTGCGCCTGGAGCGCTACTACCAGCGCCAGGGCTTTCCCCGCGCCTCCGCGGACTATCTCGTGCGCTATGACAGCACGAGCAATGATGTGGCGGTGCTCTTCACCATCCGCGAGGGTCCACCACTCGTCATCGACAGCTTGACCTTCGTGGGTCCGGGCGGCCCCCCCGCCGGAGAGCAACTCGCGCCAGCCTTGCAGCCCGCGTGGCGCCGCTTCCGCGACCGGACGGCGTTGCAGCAAGGCGAGCGCCTCGACGCGTTCCGGCTCGTCCAACTGCAGGACCAGACGCTCGGCTGGCTCCGCGAGCGCGGCTACGCCTTCGCCGATGTCTCGGCTGAGTCACGCGTGGACTCGGTAGCACTGGAGGCCGATATCCGCATCAAGATGAACGCGGGGCCACAGGCGCGCTACGGACAGATTTTCGTGGAGGGCGCCGAGTCCGTCAATCCCGTCGTGGTCCGGCGCGAGTTGCCCTTTGCGGAAGGAGAACCGTTCGACCAGTCCGAGTTGACGGAGGGGCAACGGCAGGTGTTCGGGCTCAACCTGTTTCAGCTCGCCGCCGTGAGCATCAGCGATTCGCTGAGCCAGCCCGCCGACTCGCTCGTGGGCATCCGCGTGCTCGTCCGCGAGGGCCCGGCCCGGAGCATCACCGGCTTTACGGGCTACACTTCGGCGGGCGGCGCGACGGCGCGGACGCAGTGGACGCATCGCAACTTTTTCGGCGGCGCGCGCGCCTTCACCGCCTCGCTGCAGGCGCAGACCGGTCTCGGCGTCGTGGCGCAGGATCCGCAGATTGCGTACGAGGCCCGCCTCTCGCTCCGTCAACCCTACCTCTTCAACCGCTACCTCTCGGGCACCATCGAGCCGTTCGCTCGCCTCCAGGACGACGTGATCGAACGCTCGACCCAGTAC
>JABDIZ010000132.1 GCA_013003465.1 Rhodothermaceae bacterium | reverse complement strand
CATGCGTTCTCGACGGTGACGGGCACCGTTGACCGTACAGTCACCGTGGCGCGCCTGCAGCGCGAACCCGAGCCAGTGCATTGCGCGAGATCATCACGTGAAATGGCATGACGGCACCGAGGTAGAGTCGGCCTCCGATATTGTGAGGATGCACCCACGTCGCCAGGAACACCAGCCCATCGTACGACATCACGGAGACACGAAAGTCGAGATGCTTGTCGTCGAACCCGGCAACCAGCTCCCGGCCGCTTTCGATCTCCACGGGAAACATACCGACCTTGTCCAAAGCAGGCGGGCCATCATTGATCAGTCCAAAAGGCATCGTCACCACTCGCCTGGCGCGCAAGAGAAATCGTGCCCAGTCGGGAAAGTCGGTAATGATCTCGGCAGCTCGTCGAGGCGGCAGGCAGGATTTCACGGAATAGCAGTCGATGAAATCCGACTTCTCGAGGCGCGCATGAAGAATACTTCCTGGCGGGAGGGCAGTCGTGACCACATCGCTCATCATCAATCCACCTCGACATCAAGAACAAGAACAGGACGACGGATTCGGAAGATCCGGCTGCCGGACAGCAATCACGAGGATCTTGCCCGATGGCACCGGTCGCACCGAATCTTGCGAAAGAGCATTCGGGCGAACCCGACCGCCGACGGAGTGACGGTACTAACCCGGTTGTAGATTAGATCACTTTCTCACGCCTTGGCATATCGACACCGCGGCTCGGAGAAGAACGCGCGGATCAGCTTGCGCACGCCGCCCATCCACTCCAGGTGCTCGCTCACCATCTGCCACAACTGCGTGGCCACGTAGAAGCCGCGCTTGCCGATCGTGTGATTCTTCAGGTGGTTCCACACCTGCTCGTCAGGATTGAGCTCGGGGGAGTACGGGGGGAGGAAGTACAGCTCCAGCCGCTCCTTGTTCGCCTCGACGAACTTCGCCACCGCCTTCGCCTTGTGCGAGGGATGGTTGTCCACGATCACGAACACCGGCCTCCTCCTGCCCCGGATCAGCGCGGCGAGAAAGTCGATGAACTTCTGCGCGTTCATCCTGCCCTCCACCCGCATCCAGCACAGCTCCCCCTCGGGGCTGATCGCCGAGACGAGGTTGATCGAGAAGCGTTGCCCCGTGGCCCCGACGACAGGGGTCTCGCCTCTCGGCGCCCAGGTCCTCCCCGAGTGGTCGTCCGAGCGCACCTGCGCTTCGTCGGCGAAGTAGATCCTCGCCCCGCGCTCCTTCGCCCGCGCCCGGATCGCCGGGTACGCCTCCTCCACCCATCGCCGCACCTGCTCATCATCCGCCTCGTACGCACGGCGTACCGGGCGCTGCGGCGAGAGCCCCATCCGCTCGCGCATGATCCGCCCGACCGATTCGACCGAGAGCCGCACGCCGAACACGCGCTCGATCAGCGCCACGACCATCGCCCGCGTCCACAGCCTCGACTCGAAGCCCCAGAAGGCGGGGTCGATCTCGAGGATCAAAAAGCGCAGGAACTCCACCTGCGCGTCATCGAGCACCGGGGTGCGTCCCGGCGCGACGGTGGCGTGCAGCGCCTCGATGCCCTCCTTTCTCGCCTTCAAGACCCAGCGGTTGACGACCGCGCGATCGAAGCCGAGGGTGCGGGCGACGTCGGTGACGCGCTCGCCCGCCTCGACGCGTTCGACGGCGCGCAGGCGAAGTTGTTCCATGGCACGGCGATCGAGCGAGCGGCCGTCGCGAGCGCCGGTGCGGTTGGTGCGGTTCGATTGGGTAGCTGTCATGGACTCATGATAGAGTCACATGATCCGATCTTCAACCGCCTTAGTAAGCGAGCGCGCGGATCATCGTGCGCGCACGGTTGGTGTAAACGTAGAGCGTGCCGTCACGCGGATCGCAACCGAGGAGCTCTCGGGTGCGCGCGGCGAAGCCATCCATTCCCGAGCGAAAGTCCGCCGGCGCCACGCCGAGCACGATCGGCGTGTCGTGGGTGAGGCGGATCATCGCCGCTCCTCGGGCGCGGCGTCGGCGCCGCAACCGACCACACCGCCTGCGGCGACCGTCTTGAGGATCGCGGTGAGGGTAGCGCGGGGGATCGCTCCGCGCGCGATCAGCTCGGCGCCACCCGCCCAGCG
>JABDIZ010000046.1 GCA_013003465.1 Rhodothermaceae bacterium | reverse complement strand
GTCTTTGGCAACCACTATCCCGCCATGACGCTCGTGGAGGTGGCTGACCTGCTGGAGGAGGGCGCCTTGGTGGAAATAGAAGCCACGGCTGTCGTTCCTTAGGACGACCGCCGCCGGGCGACTGCTGACCGCCGCGCGGTGCCCAGCCGCGGTCCGCCGTTCGTCGTCCGCCGTCCTCAAAGAGCCATGACGCCCTCTGCCCACACCGACACGTTCGCCCGCGATCATCTCCCGCCGCAGGAGCTCTGGCCCGATTTCCTGATCCCTGAGGGCTCCGTCTTCGATTACCCGGAGCGTCTCAACTGCGCCGCCGAGTTGCTGGACGAACAGGTGGCTGCAGGTTACAGCGACCGGCCGCTGATCCACACCGCCGAAGGACCGTGGACCTACGCCGAGGTGCTCGTCAAAGCGAACCGGATCGCGCATGTCCTCGTGGACGACTGCGGCCTCGTGCCGGGTACCCGCGTGCTGCTGCGCGGGCCGAACACGCCCATGTTCGCCGTCTGCTGGCTGGCCGTCGTCAAGGCGGGCGGCATCTGCGTGGCGACGATGCCGCTGCTGCGTGCCTACGAGTTGACCTATACCTGCGAGAAGGCCCAGATTGCCCTGGCCTTGTGCGATGCGAACTGGACCGAGGAGTTGGAGAAGACGAAGGCCGAGTCCGATTGGCTCGATCAGATCATCACCTTCCATAGTGATGCGTCGGATGGCCTCGAAGCACGCATGGCTGACAAGCCCGACACGTTCGAGAACGTGGACACGGCAGCGGACGACGTGGTGCTGATCGCGTTTACGAGCGGCACGACGGGCAAGGCGAAGGCCACCATGCATTTCCACCGTGATGTGCTTGCCATCTGCGACGCCTTCCCCCGCTCCTGCCTCGATGTGTCGGCCGACGACGTATTCACCGGCTCGCCGCCGCTCGCGTTCACCTTCGGCCTCGGCGGACAACTCCTTTTCCCGATGCGGTTTGGCGCCTCGACGGTCTACCCCGCAAAGCCGGGCGTGGAGGGGCTCCTAGCGGTGATCCAAGAGCACAAGGCCACCGTCTGCTTCACCTCGCCGACGGCCTACCGCGCGATCCTTGGGCGGTTGGATGAGTTCGACGTGTCCAGTCTCCGGCAGTGCATTTCGGCGGGCGAGCCGCTTCCGCTGCCCACGTACAGCGCATGGCGCGAGGCGACAGGCCTCAAGATCATCGACGGCATCGGAGCGACGGAGATGCTGCACATCTTCATCTCGTCCCCGGAGCGCTCCATCGAACCGGGCGCGACGGGGAGGCCGATCCCCGGCTACGAGGCGATGGTTGTAGATCAGGACGGCGAAGAAGTCGAGCCGTGCGAGATCGGGTTGCTCGCCGTGCGCGGCGTGACGGGCTGTCGCTACCTCGACGACGAGGCCCGCCAGCGCGAGTACGTCCGCAACGGCTGGAATTACACCGGCGATGCCTACCTCGTAGACGACGACGGCTTCTACTGGTACCAGGCCCGCGCCGACGACATGATCATCACGAGCGGCTACAACGTCTCGGGCCTCCAGGTGGAGAGCGCGCTCCTCAAGCACGAGGCCGTCGCCGAGTGCGGCGTTATCGGCGTGCCGGATGAGGCGCGCGGCCAGATCGTCAAGGCCTTCGTGGTGCTCCGCGAGGGCTCCAAGCCGTCGGACGCGATGGCGAAGGCATTGCAAGACTTCGTCAAGGGCGAGATCGCCCCGTACAAGTACCCACGCGCGATCCAGTTCATGAGCGCACTGCCGCGTACCCAGACGGGCAAGCTCCAGCGCTTCCGTCTCCGAGAGCAGGAGGCGGGGTGAAGATCAGCCTTGTTCGGGGATGACGAACGGCTCCGGCTGCGAGCCGTCGGTGTCCGTGAAGCCGTAGTCGAGGCCGAGTTGCCCGGCCTTGAATACGCCGCCGCTGCGGTCCATCAGGTTCGGATCGGTGGCGAGTGCCACGACGCCGCGCCCAACGAACTCAGGCGAATGCGCCGCCCGCCGCGACTCCTCCGGGGCGACGGCCGCGACGCGCTCGGTCCAGGTAAAGCCCGGATGGATCGTCAGCGCGGCGATGCCGTGGGGTTTGAGCTTCTTCGCCAGCGCGAAGCCGAGCCGGTCGGTGGCCGCCTTGGCCACGTCGTACTGCACATCGCCGAGGTACTTGCCCGCGTCGCCTGCCGAGATTCCGACGATGAGCGCGCCCGGCCGGTTCTGCATTAGGGGCGCCAGCGCGCGCGCCGTGAGGTACTGCGCACGGACGCCGGTCTGCATCATCGTGTCCCACCGCCAGACGGGTTGCTCCCAGAGAGGCAGGCCGAAGAGCGCGGCGTCGTACTGCTCGTAGCCGCCCCAGACGGCCTGCACGAGCAGATCGAGGCCATCCTGCTCCGTGCGGATCTGCTCCGCGAGGGCGTCCACCTGCGCGTTGTCCGTGTGGTCGCAGGTGATGGCGATGCCGCGTCCGCCTGCTGCGGTGACGAGATCCGCTGTGTCGTCAACCGTGCCGGGGAGGCCGTCGGTCGTGGCTTCGCCGCGGCGGCTGCGGCCGGTGACGATGACCGTGGCTCCAGTACGTCCGAGCTCGAGCGCGATCCCGCGCCCGATGCCTCGGCTCGCGCCGGTGACAACAGCGATTTTTCCTTCGAGTACCTGTGCCATCGTTGTAGCGGAAAGAGTAGCGTATCCACGAGCATACGGCCCCGCGCTGACAGGATGCGTCAGTGGTTTTGCTTGCTACCAGCCTTCACATTCGGCCAGGCGGGTGATGTGGGCAAGGTGATGCCGTCCGTGCCACGCGTACATCCCCGTGGTGCGCGCAAGGTCCGTTGGCCCCGAGACCGGATGGACGAACGTGCGCGCGAAGGCCGTGCGGTCCAGCGCACGGAGCAGCCCACCCCAGCGGGCGTGCAGAGCCGTGAGAAACTCCAGTGCTGTGGCGATGGGCACGACGCGTGTGTCGGGTAGTTCGGCCCAGCCCTTCTCATCGTAGGCTTTGATGGTGGGCACTTCTTCCGTTAGTGTCCACTTGAAACGGACGAACGCGTTGAGGTGGCTATCCGGGACGTGGTGGACGACTTGCCGCACGGTCCAGCCGCCGGGTCGGTAGGGCGTGTCGAGTTGCGCATCAGCGAGGCTGTCCACGGCTGCCTTCATCTGCGCGGGAAGCGCCTCAATGGCGTCGATCCAGGTGATGAGGTCGGCGTCGGAGACAAGGCCATCATGGGTGAAGCGGCCGATGGGGTAGCGGAGGGTGTCCATGGTAGGGGTAGGAGGGCGGAGGGGTTACAGGGTAGGCTACGAAGCGATCGGTTCGTGTGCTCCGCCCTCGTCCCGGTGCCCGGTTGGAACGGGCCGAGTACCTTGAGCCAGAGTGGAGGGCGTTCGCGTGCTGTCCGGTACGGGACCGCACGTGCCCCTGTCTTCTGTTCCCCGACGCCTGCCCCGAACCCTATGGGAAACCAACTAGACAAGTACCTCGACGCCCGATTGGAAGACATGGTTGCTCCGATCGAGGCACCGCTGGCCGAGGCCCAGGC
>JABDIZ010000036.1 GCA_013003465.1 Rhodothermaceae bacterium | reverse complement strand
GCCATGGCCGCCTTGCCTGACCTCGGCACGCAGTACCGCACGCCTGACGGGGTGAGCCCCTCGATGAGCTACGCGGTCGAGTTCGCCACGACGGGCACCTACTACGTCTGGCTCCGGCTCTACGCCTCCGACAACAACAGCAAGCTCATCCACGTCGGTCTCGACGGCAGTTCCTCGCGCACGCAAGCGCGGGGCATGCACACCGCCGTGCAAAACGCATGGACCTGGACGAGCACGCGCCTCGGCGGCGGCAGCGGGAGTGCCGTGCTGGATGTGGCGACCGCCGGCGAGCACACGATCAACGTGTGGATGGGCGATGACGGGGCCTACGTGGACAAGGTGGTCCTGACGACCGATCCGGGCTTCGTGCCGACGGGCTATGGTCCGCCCGAGAGCCCGCGCAGCGGAGGCGCCTTCCACGCCATGGGCATCGACACAGCCTCAGCCCTTGCTCTGCCGGACGAGTTCGCGCTCGAAGGCAACTACCCGAATCCGTTCGGCTCGGCAACGACGATTCGCTTCGCCGTACCGGAAGAAGCTCAGGCGCGTTTGGTCGTGTACGACATGCTCGGTCGTCACCTAGTGACGCTAGCCGATGGTGAGGTGGCCCCTGGACGCTACGAAGTTCGTTGGGATGCCTCGGATCAGCCGACGGGTATCTACCTCGTCCGACTGACGGCGGGCTCGTTCGTTGCTACGCAACGCATCGCGCTCGTGAGATAATCTCCGACGATTCTCGCCTAAAACGCCCCGCTGTCTGACGACGGCGGGGCGTTTTGCTGTGCCCTACTCCTTTGCGATCTCTTAACACGCGGGCGTGCAACATCCGACCAAAGGTGACGTACGAGTGCGCCAAGTGACTGATCGGTCACCTTCTGACGCCCCGTCCACATCTGTTGCACATCTTGGTGGAAGCTCCCGTTCTCTCCCGACGCGACCGCGAGCGCCTCGCCCGCAGGCAGGCTATGCTCGACGCGGCTCTCGCCGTCTTCGCTGAAAAAGGCTACGAGGGCGCCACCCTTGATGAAGTGGCCGAACGCGCCGAGTTCGGCAAAGGCACGCTCTACAACTATTTCCCCGGCGGTAAAGAGTCGATTCTTTTCGCCTTGCTGGACGAAGTCTATGACGGACTGGTGGCAATCATCGAGGCGTACTTCACCGACGAAGCGGAGCAGCACCGCCCAACCCGTGCCCTCTTCCGCGATTTCATTGCGGCCCTCATCGCCTACTTCAGCGAGCGGCAGGCTGTCTTCATGATCATGGTCAAAGAAGCCCAGCGTCTGATGCTCGACGGCAATACGGCCGCGCGCATCTTCGCCCAGCGGGAACGCCTCGCCGAGACCACCGCTGCGCCTATCCAGGCCGCCATGGACCGTGGCGCGCTACGCCCGATGGATGCGCACGGCGTGGCGCACATGCTCATGGGCAACGTTCACGGCTACATGATGTACGCCTCCTGCCCCCCAGTTGATGGCGACCACCATCGCAAAGCCCGCGCCTTCCTGTCCTCGCCCGAAAAGGGCGCCGACTTCATCGCCACCATTTTGTTCGACGGCCTGCTGACGGAGCAGGCCCGCGCCTGAGTCCCCCTTCCCTCATGTCCCGACTCCGCTCCTTCACCGCTGCCCTGCTGCTCGCGCTTCTGGCCGGTAGCGCCCACGCACAGAACGCCCAGCCGGTCGCCCTCACGCTCGACGAGGCCCTCCAGATTGCCCTCGAGCGGAACTACGCCATCCGCACATCGGCCCTCAATGTCGAGACCGCGAATTCGCAAATCCGCGAAGCGTGGGGGCAGCTCTTCCCCCGCGTGGACCTGACGTCCAGCTACACGCGCAACGTCGTCAGTGCCAACCCGTTTGCAGGCTCCGACGCGGGCGGCCTCTTCGGCAGCCTCGGCTTCCTCGACTGGCTCGCCTTCAACGAAGAGGCGCGTACGGATGAGGATGCCGAAACCGAGCCCCTCTCGCTCGACGAATTCCGCCGGCGGCAAGCTGAGGGGCAGGCCAACGCCGGGATTACGGCGAACGCGAGCGACAACCCGTTCAGCGTACCAAATCAGGTAGTCAATCAGGTCTCGGTCTCGCAGACGCTTTACAGCGGCAGCGCCTTCGCGGCCGTGAGGGGCGCCCAGAGCCTGCGCGAGATCAACGAGGCCGCACTCGATTTACAGGAAGATCAGGTGATCCACCAGACGCGCCAGTTGTTCTACGGCGCCCTCCTCGCACAGCAACAGGTAAACGTGATCACGGCCTCAGTGGAGCGCACGCGCGCGACCTATGAGGAAGCCAACCTCCTCGTAGCCCAGGGCGTCCAGCCCAAGCTGACGCGCCTCCAAGCCGAAGTGCAGCTCGCCAACACCGAGACGCAGCTTATCCAGGCCCGCACGGCGGCCGAGGCTGCGCGTGATCAGTTTCTCTTCCTCCTCGGCCTCCCCGTGGATCGCCCGATCCAGCTCCGCGGCGAACTCGATGTGCCCGATAGCGATACCTACCGCAGCGTCGGCCTCATTGACGCCATCGGCGTCGCGCTCGACGAGCGGCCGGATGTGGAGCAGGCGCGCCTCGCCGTGGAGTTGCAGCAGGTGCAACGCAGCATCACGCGCGCGGCCTACTTCCCCGAGGTGAGCGCCTTCGCCAACCTGAGCCTCAACGCGAGCCTGCCGGACAACCGCACCGTCGTCACGCAGACCGGGCCGTTCGACTTCGAGTCGAGCACCAACAGCTTCTTCTCGGGCGACTACTGGCAGCCGTCGGTGGCCGTCGGCGTGCGCCTCAACTGGAACCTGTTCGATGGCTTCCAGACGACGCGGCGCGTGCAGCAGAACACGATTGCCATTCAGCAGGCCGAGATCCAGTTAGAGCAGGCGCAGGAAGCCGTCAAGCTGGAAGTGGCCCAGGCGCTGCGCGAGTTGGAGAGCGCTCGCCAGCGCGTCAACGCACAGGAGCGGACGGTGACCGTCGCCCAGACGGCCTACGACTTCGCCTTCGAGCGCCTCCGTACCGGCGTCGGTGCGCAGCTCGACGTGCGCCAGGCCTCGGACAACCTCGACCAATCGAGCCTGCTCTACCTCCAGGCCATCCACGACTACCTCGTGGCGCGCTCCAATGTGGAG
>JABDIZ010000416.1 GCA_013003465.1 Rhodothermaceae bacterium | reverse complement strand
ATATCGAGTAGCTCCCACGATCCGGACACACCGTTTTGCCGCGACCGCAGGACGCGCTCGACGTCGCCGAGGTCCTGCGTGACATACCAGGTGTCGTTGCCCGCATAGGTCACGTCGGTGGCTCCCGTTGCGCCGATCACGTCAGTCCACGTCTGGCCGCCGTCGGTGGTGCGCCAGGAGTTCCCTGTGCCACCCGTGCCGGTGCCTGCGTCGAGGAGCATGCCGGTCATGGCATCGCGGAAGGCGACGCTGACGAAGCTGCCGCTGATGGCGGGCTGGTTCGGGTCGTCGGCCCACGTCTGCCCGTCGTCCGTCGAGATCTTGACGCCGTTCTCGCCGACAGCGTACCAGGTGTCATTCCCCGCGTAGCCGACGGCGAGCGTCGTGCCGCCGAACGTAGGGGTGCCGAAGGCCCAGGTCTGTCCGTCGTCCGTCGAGCGGAGCATCACGGCAACATCGCCGCCGCCGACGGCGACGAGCGTACCGGTGTCGGGGCGGCGAGCGACATCATAGAGCGTCTCGCTTAGTCCGGTCACCTCGATGTCGGTCCACGACCGGCCGCCGTCTGTCGAGCGTAGGACCGTCTCGTTCCCGACCACCACAGCCGTCCGTTCATCCACGAACGTCGCGCCGTAGAGCCCGTTGGAGCCCGCGCCGCTTTCCTTGGGCACCCAGTGGTATGGCGTGAGCGTGCCATCGTTGTCTCCACAGAACACCTCGACCGGCGTATCCAGATCGCCCCCCACGAACAGCGTTGCGTCGAAGCCGGCGAGGCCGGTCGGGTCCGTGAGCCGGTCGTTCATCGGCACCTGATCGCACGTGGCGACCGGGAGGATCGGAAGGCCGATCATTTCTTCGGACTGGCGGCTCGCGCCGGTGCGATCCGTGAACACCACATAGGAGCTTTGGGCCCCGGCGGGGATGAGGAAGGGGTCATTGTCCGTGCCTTCCGTCGTCCAGTACGTGCCATCCGGGGAGGGGGCGAGCGGGACGACGTGCTCGATGCCGTACTGAACGATGTGCGCTTCAGCCGCGATGATGGGGAAGCTGCCCCTCGGGTACGCCGCCACGCGGATGCCGAGCATGTCTCTCGTGAACACGGCGGCGGAGATGAAGGGGCCCGGATCGAGGGGGTCTGGACTGGCCATCAGAAGCGTGGCCTGCGTGGGCATGACTAGATCGAGGAGGTCGTCCGGTTCGCCTGCGTCTTCCCACGCTTCAAGGATCGGGCTGTAGCCGTCCTCGTCGGCCTGGGCCGTCAGCATCCAGTTGGTGGGATAGGCGCGGCCCTCGATGGTGAGGCCACCGCCGGTCTCCTCCAGATCGTACTCGACGATGCGGAGCACATCGCGGAGTGTGAACTCGGGGTTGCTGTTGGGCGAGCCGGTGTAGACGCGGAACTCGAACGGGTTGTCGCGGAACTCGAACGGAATCTCGGCATCGGGGTCACCCGAGTAGCCGAAGTCGACGAGCAGGCGCAGCGTGCGGGGCAGGATCTGGTTCTGGAAGCTGGTCCACGAGCACGTCTCGCCCGTGCCGCACTCCCAGTTGCTGTCCTCGGGCCGCCAGCGCTGGATGTTGGCCTCAATGTCCACCACCTCAATGGTGACGGGTGCGCCCGTTTGCAGGGCTTTGAGTCGGTCGAAGGTGAGCGTAAGCGCAAGCGGTTCGCTGTTAACGATCGGGACGACGGGGGCGCTCTCTTCGCCGGGCGCGAGGCTCTGGCGGAACGGCTCGTCCGGGAGCACCGTAGCCATGAGGTCATCGCCGATGTAGATGTTGAAGGTAGGGCGGACATCAAGGGCGGTCGCGCCACCCGAGTTGCGGGCGAAGAGGGAGAGCGAGAGCGTGCCCGCGTTGTTGAGTTCGGTACTGGTAGCAGTCTCCCAGTTGAGTTCCTGACCGGAGGTGGTGGAGCCGGAAAAGCCCACCGTCGCGGAGAACGAGGCGGTCGTTTCGGTACTCGCACTCACGCCACCGGGGAAGCTGGCTTCGGCTCCCGCCGTCACGGAGTAGCTCGCGGTTGCTTCGACGCTGGCCGTGAAGGACTCGCTCTGGGAGATCAACTGCCCGTTGGAGTCGGTGATGGTGGCGTTGGAGGTGAAGGTGTACTGGTTGAGCGCAACCTCAATCACGGGATAGGCTGACACGAGGGGGCTGTTGTACGGGCGTGCGACCGTGGCATCCATGTTGACGCCGCTCGCCTCCTGCCCGTCGCTGTAGGGGTCGCCGTCGCTCGACCACGAAAGCGGATCCGTGACATAACAGGGGGCATCTACAACCGGTACACAGGCGTCGAATACGCCCGTATTGATGTTGAACTGGTAGCCGTTCAACTCTAGCGTGTTGGTTACGCCATCGCCGTCAGAGTCGGCCTGGGCGAACGCCTGGGGCGCGGCCAGGAGGAACAGGGGCGTGAGGCAGAGCGCGATCAGGTGGCGCTGAAGCGTAGCGGTGGTGAGCATGGCGAGGCGCGGTCGGTGAGAAGGGGCCCATCACCTTCACACGCAGAAAACCACGCGAAAACCGATCACATAGCCGCCGTTTTTCTGACAACGGCGCGTTTACGACCTAGAGAGGGCATCCAGACGGGCCTGAGCTTGTCGCGTCAGGGCGTCGGTGGCCCCTCGCGTTTCGGTCAGCCGCCCGATGCTTACGCGTAGCACCGTCCGGGCTTCACCCACGCGCCCGAGTCCGGCGAGGGCGTCGCTCAGGCGCCGCTCCGCCTGGGCAGTGTACGTGTGCTCCGGCGGCAGCGCCGCGCGTCGGATTGTGACGGCTTCTTCCAACAGCGGCGCAGCTTCAGCGTATGCTCCCCGTCCGTTCAGCAGGGATCCGAGGCTCACCAGTGGAAAGGCGAGGTCGGCGCTGCCGGGGGGCATCGTCCGGCGCAACAGCGCCAGCGATTCGTGGTAGAGCGCTTCGGCCTCCGCCGGGCGGTCCATTGCCTCGTAGACGCCCGCCAGGTTGTGCAGCGCTGGGGAGACGTGGGCCGGATCGGGTTGCGGTTGCACGCGGTAGATGCGCAGGGCCTCGCCGAAGAGCACCTGCGCTGCATTGAAGTCGCCTTCGTCCATGCGCAGCGTGCCGTAGCTGTTGAGCAGGTTGGCGATGCGAGGGTGATCGGGGCCGAGGGCGTCCCGCCGGATGGCGAGCGCGCGCTCGTAGAGCAGCGCCGCCTCGCCGTACTGCTCGCGGTCGCGGAGGATGGAGGCCAGCGTGCGGAGGCTGGTCGCCGTTTCAAGATGCGACTCGCCATAGACGGTCAGATTGATGCGGAGGGCTTCGCGGATCACCTCCTCCGCGCCAGTGAGGTCCCCCCGTTCGCGCAAGAGCACGCTCAGCGTCGTCAGGCTGCCGACGAGTTGCGGATTGGTTTCGCTCCCGCGGCGGCGGTCCGCTTCGATGACCTCCTGCATCAGCACGATGGCCTCATCGAAGCGCCCGACGGTTTCCAGCAGGACGGCCAGGCTGTTGCGGATGTCGGCCACATCGGCGTGGTCGTTGCCGAGCGTTGCGCGGGCGATGGCGAGGGCGTTGCGGTAGAGCGTTTCCGCTTGCTCGAACGCGCCGCGGTCGCGGAGGAGCGAGGCCAGTTGCCGCATGGTGTAGGCTGCCTCGGGGTGCTCCGGGCCGAGCAGTGCCTGCTGGGTGGCAAGGGCTTCGCGGAGCAGCGGCGCAGCCGCGTCCGGGCGGTTCACGCGGCGCAGCACGATCCCGAGGGCGCGCGCCGTTTCGGCAACCTCCACGTGGGCATCGCCGTGTAAGCGGCGGCGCGTGTCCAGGGCACTCCGCAGCAGCGACTCGGCCTCGGCGTAGCGCCCGAGGTTGCGGTAGACCTCGCCCATGAGGTGCTGCATCGCCGCCCTCACCGCTGGCTGTTCGGGGAGGTCGTCCTCGATCCGCGCTGCGCCGCGTTCGAGCAGTTCCATCGCGGAGAGCGTTTGGCCCGGCGTGTCGAGCGGGTCGGCGCCTTCGAGCATGCTAGCGAGGAAGGCCGAGACTTCAGCGGCCTTGTCGGCCTCTGTCTGCGCGCGGTCGCGCTCGGCGGTCACGCGCGCGAAGGCGGTGGCCGCCACGAGGGCAAGGACGAGGAGGGACGCCCCGAGCGCGGCGAGACCGACACGGTGGCGGTGCATGAACGTACGTGCCCGGTAGCGTAGCGTGTCTGGGCGAGCCATCACCGGCAGGCTCTGCTGATGCCTGCGAAGATCCTCGGCGAGGGCTTCGACGGAGCGGTAGCGCCGTTCGGGTTCTTTGCGCAGCGCGGTCAGGCAGATCGTGTCGAGGTCGCCCGCGAGTCGGCGGCGGAGGCGCTCCGTGGGTGTGCCGTGCATGGTAGGAGCCTCGCCAACGACGGTGCTGGGGCGCGACGGCTGCACCGTACCGACGACGTGCTCGATAGCACTCGGCGTCCGAGCCTCGAAAGTGTAGGGGCGCTGCCCGGTGAGCAGTTCGTATAGCAGCACACCGAGTGCATACACGTCGGTCGTGGTCGAGATGGGGCCGCCGGTCACCTGCTCGGGGGCAGCATACTCGGGCGTCAACACGCGCTGGTCGGGCGCAGTCAGCACCGTCAGGGGAGCAGGGGTGTCGTCGCCCGCAAGCACCTTGGCGATGCCGAAGTCGAGCAGCTGGACGGTGCCTGTCTCGGTGATGAGCACATTCGACGGCTTGAGGTCGCGGTGGACGACGAGGTTCTGGTGCGCATAGCCGACGGCCTCACAGACCTGGCGGAACAGGTCGAGCCGGGCGTCCACGTTCAGCCCGAGACGGTCACAGTGGGTCGTGATCGGCTCCCCATTCACGAACTCCATCGCCAGGTAGGGACGACCGTCGTCCGTCAGGCCGCCATCGAGGAGGCGCGCGATGCCGGGGTGCTGGAGGCGGGCGAGGATCTGGCGCTCCGCGTAGAACCGGCGAAGGACCGCGTCGGAGTCCATGCCACGCTTGATGAGCTTGAGCGCGACGGTCTGTTCGAACTGCCCATCCGCGCGTGCAGCGAGGTAGACGGCCCCCATGCCGCCGCGCCCGATCTCGCGCTCGATCCGGTACGGCCCGATGCGCTCGCCCTCGGCAGAGAGGATATCAGGAAGGTCGATTGCGTCGAGGGCTCGGCCCTCCAGCAGATGATGCGTTTCGACACTGAGCAGCGAGGCCACCTCGGCATAGAGGGCGTCATCGCCTCCGCAGGCCTCGCGCAGAAAGCGGCGGCGTGCCTCAGGAGGGTGTTCCGACGCCGCGTCGTAGAGGTGCTGAACGGTGGCCCAGTGGTCTTTGGTCATGAGTGTGATGGCCGTGCTCTGGGCTGGAACCACTCACAAGGCAGCGAGGGCACGTTCGACCCGTTGCGTCGCGGGATGATCCGGGCCGAGCCCGCGCGCGAAGATCTGGCGGGCCTCCTGGTACAGCGGGCGAGCCTCTGCTGACGCTCCTGAGGCTCGGAGGACATCGGCGTGTTCGAGCAAGGCAAAGCCGACCTCACGGCTTTCTGCCGGAAACATCACGCGGTAGCGGGCAACCATGTCGGTCGCCACCGTCCGGGCTTCCGCCAGCGATTCCGGTGTGTTCTTCAGGCGGAGCGCGGCGGACAGGTTGTAGTATGAGCGCGCCGCTACCGGGCTGTCCTCGCCCTGCGTTCGCAGCCGCCGGTTGAGAATATCGCGATGGATCGCGATGGCTTCGTTGTGGCGACCGACCCCGGCAAGGATCGAAGCGAGCGCACTCCGGTCGGAGAGTACGCCGGGGTGGTCTTCGTCGAGGGTGGCCCGGCGTACGGCCAGTCCTTCCCGGAGGGTGCGTTCCGCCTCGTCGTAGGCCTTCGTGTTCGCTAGGGCCTGCCCGAGCTTGTTGAGCATGGTTGCGATCTCGGGGTGGTCGGGCGGGAGCACGCGGCGCTGGAGGGCGAGGGCTCGCCGGTAGTAGGCAATTGCGCCTGCCTCGTCGCCCGCCCGCTGGCGCACCGACCCCAGTCCGCCGAGCGTCAGGGCCACGTACGGATGGTCCGGGCC
>JABDIZ010000391.1 GCA_013003465.1 Rhodothermaceae bacterium | reverse complement strand
CCACCGCCGCATACGCCTCGGCAGCCTCGTCGTAGGCCCCGGCGGCCTCATAGACCTGACCGAGGAGAAACTGTGCCCGACCGGCCACATCGTTATCGCGAAGTTCCTCTACCCCCGCCTGGAGGGCTTCGGCGGCGTCGTCCCAGCGGCGCTGCTGGACGTACATCTCCCCGAGGGCCAGTTGGAGCCGCGCCCGCCAGTAAGGCCGCAGCCCTTCCCTGGCTAGGCCCTCGGTCAGCACGCCGGTCGCCTCCTCGAAGCGCTCGCTCGCAGCCAGCGTACGGCCGAGCCAGAAACGCGCTTCATCCGCCACCTCCGCCTGGCCGCCCCCCTCTGCCGTCTCCACGGTCTCGCGGAATTTGTCCTCGGCCCCGACGTAATTGCCCTGATAGAAGTACGCCTTACCGATCAGCAGCAGCGCATCGTCGGCCCATTTGGAGTCCGGGCGCTCACGCAGCAGGTCCGCGCTCTTGTCGATAGCGTCCTGAAACGGGCCACTGGTCTGGGTCGTCTCGTTCTGGCGCGCGGCGAACACAGGCAGAAAGCGACTGCGGTCCACCCGCTGATCCACCCGGATGAGCTGCTCTTCGCCCTGCTCGAACGACTGCCGCGCATTATAGAAGGTGTTGTAGTACGCGCGGAAGTTGTTGTAGCGGTTCCCTAGGAACGACCCCTGCCCACACCCCGGCAACACGACGAGCAGCAGCCCGACCAGCACGGCGAGGCTGAAGGGACGAACACGAGGGGCGAGGCCGGGCGAGGGGACGCGGCGCATCGGCACACAAAAACACAGAAACGGACAAACGATGTAGCAAGCGCGATAGACTACCGGGAGCACAGCGGAAGAACGCCGAGGATGATACGGAATTGCCCGGCGCGCCGAAAGGCGCTTGGGAAGGGAGAAAAGGTGAGGACGACGCTCTTTCGCCCTTCATTCTTCCGCCTTCCGGCTCAGTCCCACTTCTCCCCGAGCGTACTCACGTGCACCATGTTGGTGAGCCCTTTCGTTGGTAGCGGCAGGCCTGCCGTCACCACGATCTGCTCGCCGACGTCAGCGAGGCCCCGCGAGAGCAGCCCCTCGTGGATGGTCTGGATGCCGTGGTCGGTGTGCGCCTGGAAGGGAATCACGAACGCCTCGGTGCCCCACAGCAGGGCCAGGCGCCCGACGGCGCGCGGCTCGTCGGTGAACGCGTAGATCGGCATGTCGGGGCGGTGGCGCGCGATGGCCCGGGCCGTCGTGCCGGAGTGGGTCAGGCAGCACAGCGCCTTCGCGTGCACCTCCTCGGCCAGCCGCACGGCCGTAAACGAGATGGCCTGCGTGATGCGCTCGTCGGGTTCGTGCACCTCGCTGGCGGCCTCCTGCCCGCCGAGGCCGCGGCGATGCCCCTCCACCGACCGGATGATCTCGTCCATCGTCTCGACGGCCCGGATGGGGTACTTGCCCGCCGCCGTCTCGCCCGAGAGCATCACAGCGTCGGAGCCATCGAGCACCGCGTTGGCGACATCGGTCGCCTCGGCGCGCGTCGGGCGCGGATTCTCCATCATCGACTCCAGCATCTGCGTCGCCGTGATGACGGGCGTGGCCGCCTGCAGGCAGCGCCGGATGAGCTGCTTCTGCACGATGGGCACCTCCTGCATCGGGATCTCGATGCCCAGGTCGCCGCGCGCCACCATGACGCCGTTGGCCTGATCCAGGATGGCCTCGAAATCGTCCACCGCCTCGGGCTTCTCGATCTTCGCGATCACGCTCACGTCCTTCCCGCTCTCGGCGATGAGGGCCTTGAGCGCTGCCACGTCGGTGCCGGAGCGCACGAACGAGAGCGCGACGAAGTCCACGTCGTGGTCGAGGCCGAACTGCAAGTCGGCCAGGTCCTTCTCCGTCAGCGACGGGCGGCGCGAGAAGATCTTCGGCAGGTTGACGCCTTTGCGCGAGCGCAGCGCCCCCCCGACCACCACCTCCGTCTGCACCTCCGTGCCGTCGATCCCCATCACCACGAGTTCGATGTGCCCGTCGTCGATCAGGATGCGGCCCCCGGCGCTGACCTCCTCGGCCAGCGGATCATACGAGACGTGGACGCGCTTGCGCGTGCCCTGCCGGACGGGCTCGGCGGTGAGCACCAGCGGCTGCCCCTTGTGCAGCAGCACGCCCCCGTTCTTCATCGTCCCGATGCGGATCTTCGGCCCCTGCAGGTCCTGCACGATGGGAACGACGTGCCCGTGCCGCGCCGACTCCTCGCGCACCAGTTCGATCAGCCGACGGTGGTCGTCGTGCTCGCCGTGCGAGAAGTTGAGCCGCGCCACGTCCATCCCGGCGGCCATGAGGGCACGGATGGCCTCGCGGGAGGAGGTGGCCGGGCCGAGGGTGCAGACGATCTTGGTGCGGCGCATGCCAGCAGACAGGAAAGAGGGAACGAAAAGCCGGGATCGAGGGGCGCATGAAGATACGAGGCCGACCGCGGCCACACGCCTGCAGGACGCAATGACAACCGTATGTTCTTCGCCGATTGCCCCTCGGGCCTCGCCCTACCGGATGCGCCTCTCCGCTCCCTTCCTCGTCCTGTGTAGCCTGCTGGCGGCGGCACCCGCCGGAACGGCCCAGGCCCGGCTCGACCTCATTCCCGAGGCCGGGCTCGGCCTCGACGCACCCGCCCCGCTCAGTCTGCATCCCCTCCCCGACTCGCTCGATGCGGGGCCGAGCCCGCTGCGCACGGCAGGCGTCATCGGCTTCGGCGTAGGCGCGGCCGGGTACGAACTGGTCCGCCGCCAGGTCATCGACCCGCGTGCGCACGACGCCTTCACCGTCGAGTACGACTGGTCCTACGCCCGCTGGGCCGACAAGCCCGGCCATGCCTTCTCGACCGCCCTCCAGACGCGCATCTGGGCGGCGGGCTACCGCTGGGCCGGGCACGACGACCAGACCGCCGCCCTCCTCGGCGGGGCCACCGCCTTCGCGGGCATGCTCTACTACGAAGTCCTCGACGGCTTCGACCTGGGGGTGGGCTTCTCCCCGCCCGATCTCGGCGCCAATGCCGTCGGGGCCGGGCTGGTGGTGGCGCAGGCGCTCGTGCCGCCGCTGGAGGCCGTGGACCTCAAGCTCAGCTACTGGCCCAGCGACGGCAACACCTGCGACGCCTCGTGCGACTACGAAGGGCAGACGGCCTGGCTGACCGTCAACCCGCACCGGCTGGCTCCCGTCTCGGCCAGAGATGTGCTGCCGCCGTGGCTCAACCTCGCCGTGGGCTACGGCGCCCGCGACGGCGACGTGCGGTTCGGCTTCGACGAGAGCGTCGTCTACCTGGGCCTCGACCTCGAACTGGCCGGGCTGCCCATCCGGGGCAAGGTGTGGGAGGCGCTGGTGCCGTGGCTGCGCATGATCCACCTCCCCGCCCCGGCGCTGCGGCTTTCGCCAGATGTGGGTGTGGAGCTGCTGGCGTACTGAGGAGGGCTTCGGGCTAGAGGCTCTGGGCTGGAGGCTGTCGGCTCGTTCTCCGTCATCCTGAGCGGAGGGCATAAGCCG
>JABDIZ010000122.1 GCA_013003465.1 Rhodothermaceae bacterium | reverse complement strand
GCGCGTCAGGTCAAGGCCTGAAAGTCTGAGCTACTGTCCGTCGCGCCAGAAGAGGGCGTCGTTGGCCGAACTGTAGCGGGCATTGAAGCCCGTGCCGTAGGGCGAATACCCGTAGCCGTTGTTGTAGCCGTACGGACTCGCGTAGGCCCCGTACGGGCTCTGCCGCACCTGGAAATGCAGCACGCTGTTTTCGGTCGGGCGGTACGCGATCTCGGCATTGCGGAGGAAGAGACGCGCCGGGGTGTCCTGGTCGAAGCCGAGCGCATTGCGGATGCCGGTGTCGCCGAAGGGCGAGTGTGCAATCCCTACATCCACGCGGGCGGCGAGACGGTCGGAGGGCTGCCAGCCCAGGCTCGTCGTGTAGACGCCCAGGCCAACTCCCGCACCTGCAAACGACGAGTACGACATTTCGTACGAGTGGCTGAGGCGGAGCGTCTGCGCATTAAAGAGCGAAGCGAGCGTAGACGTACCAGGGGCCGCGTAGACCGTGGCGGGCGCCTGCTCTGGCAGGTCGGCGCGGAGCTGCGCGCGGGAGGGCGCCGCGAGGGCGAGCGTAGCCGCTAACAGGAGGGTCGCGAAAGCGAGACGCATGGGCTGAACTCGAGTGAAGTGGAGAGGAGGGGCAGGATAGCCGCGCGAGGGGTGCGCGTCAAACCCTTTCCCGATGCCTTTGTTCTCGGCAGGACGGGCTGGACAAGGGCAGAACGGCGCGACCTCTTGGTTTCGCACACGCCTCGGCGTGCTCCGGCGAAGCTTCCGGCTCATTGGCAACGGTGATGATGCGTGTACCGTACTCCACGCCGTCAATGCGAGCGTAGACCAGCGTCCGGTTCCCATGCCCCTTGTAGCCCGAAATCACGGGCCCCAGCCCCGAAACGAAGTAGATGCCACCTGTGAGGTTGTCGAAGCGTTTGTGCGTGCCCATAACGCAATCTCCGCTGATACAGTACTCCACTCCATAATCTCCACTCACCAACCACTCTTCGTGCCATCCATCCAGGCAAGCTGCACTCGTCCAGTCTGGAACTGAAAAGGGCAAATTGAGGCTACAAGGAAAGCCGCTCCAAGGCAGGAAGACCGGTTCACCTCCCGAACCCTCTCGCCGTTGTAGCACCGTAGTGAATCCTTCGTCATAGCGAATCAGTGAGACCGTCTCTCCGCAGATGATCGGATCTTCCTCGCTTTGCGAGCAAAACTGTACCACGGCGTAGTGCTCCCCCTCCATGAGCGAATCCCCGACAACCTCCTCGGACTGATACACGATGGTTTCAACCGGAATAGGCTCTGGTCCTAGAAAGATCCGGACGAATTGCCACTCATTCCCAACCGCGAGCGGGTAGTAGCTGTGCCAATCTGTGGTATCGGGCTGCGGCTCTTCCTGCGCAAACGCGGGAGCAGCGAGGAGCAAAACAACGGAGAAGACCGCGCGGTGCATCTCAGTCTCGGAATCCTAACCTTTCGCTACACGGTACGCTGCCCCTCGGACATTCGCAAGCGCCCATGCTCCCCACCGACCTCACGCTCCTCGCCATCGAATCGTCGTGCGACGACACGGCGGCGGCGGTCCTGACGGAGGGCCGCGTGGCCTCGTCGGTGGTGGCGTCCCAGCGCATCCACGAGGGCTTCGGGGGCGTCGTGCCGGAGCTGGCGAGCCGCGCGCATCAGCGCCTCATCGTGCCCACGGTCGAAGCGGCGCTGGTCGAGGCGGATGTGACCAAGCATGATCTCGACGCGGTTGCAGTAACGTACGGGCCGGGGCTGGCAGGCTCGCTGCTCGTGGGCCTCAGCTTCGCCAAAGCGCTCGCGCTCGGGCTGGACATCCCGCTCGTCGGCGTCAACCACCTCGAAGGGCACGTCTACTCGGTGTTCATCGAAGAGCCGTGCCCGCCCTTCCCCTACCTCTGCCTGACCGTCTCGGGCGGGCACACGCAGCTGACGCTCGTGCCCGAGGGGTTCGTCCACGAGGAACTCGGCCGCACGCGTGACGACGCCGCGGGCGAGGCCTACGACAAGGTGGCCAAGCTGCTCGGCCTCGGCTACCCCGGCGGCCCGCCCGTGGATCGCCTCGCCGCCGAGGGCGACCCGACGTTCCGCGCGTTCCCCTCGCCCCGCCTACCGGGCGCAGACGGTCGGCCCGGCTTCGCCTTCTCCTTCTCAGGCATCAAGACCAACGTCCTCTACTTCCTCCGTGACCTCAACGACGCGGAGCGGCAGCGGATGCTGGACGAGCACCTCGCAGATATCTGCGCCTCGTTTCAGCAAGCCGTCGTGGACGCGCTCGTCGGTGCCCTCCGGGATGCCGTCCGCGAGACCGGCGTGGAAGCCGTGGCGATTGTAGGGGGCGTCTCGGCCAACCGGGGCCTCCGGGCCGCCGCGGAGGCCGCCGGGCAGGCCGATGGCTTTGCTGTGTTCGTGCCGCAGCTCGCGCACTGCATGGACAACGCGGCGATGATCGCGGTGACGGGCGCCTTCAAGCTCGGGGCCGGACAGACGAGCCCGCTCCATCTCACCGCGCAGCCTTCGCTGGCCTTGTGACGCAGCATACCCGAGGCGAACGTACCTGGATTGGCAGAGTCGCTGAGGAAACTCCGGATTCTCGGCCTGTCATGCTGACCAAGCGGGCCGTTGGCACGGCTTTGGGAAGACTGCGTGAAGCCCTTCTCTCCTGCCACATCGTCCGATGTCGTTTCACTCCATTCCCCGGCTTAACCGGGCTCGCCTCTTCAGCCGTTTCTTCGTCCCGGCAGATCGTACGCAGCCCGGCGTCTTCGTTCTGGCGGTGCTGGTGACGAGCGTCGTGATCCTCGGCCTGACTCTCCAGTTCGCCGCGATCGCGGGCTGAGGTGCCCTCGGCTCTTCGCGGAGATTGCGTCGGCCCGGTCGCCTGGGCCGCGAACTCAACCCGGCGCGGATCGTATTCAGTCGCTGTCCCACCACGGCGCGCCGCGATGCCTGACCTCTCTGACCCGTCTCCTCCGAACGGCTCTGCCACCCCCTCAGCCGAGGCTTCACTCCGGGCCCTGCACGAGGAGTCGCTCCGCCACACGCAGCTCTCGCTGGAGCACATGGCGCGCCACGGCATCCGGCCAGAGGGCCGCGTGGCGCTGTTCCTTCCGCCCGAGACGCGCCAGCACGAGATCCAGCGCCTGCCTTACGAGCACGAGGCGCGGCAGGTCGTCGTGTATGAAACGGAGCAGGGCGAGTTCAGTGCGCTCTGCCCCTTCTCGGGCTTGCCCGACTTCGGGACCGTCCGCATCGAGTATGTGCCGGGCGCCTGGCTGCTGGAGCTGAAGAGCCTGAAGTACTACCTCCTCTCGTGGCGGCACATCGGGGCGGCGCAGGAAGACATCACCGCCTTGGTGTACGAGGACCTGCATCGTCACCTCGGCGCTCCGGAATACCTCGTCGTGACGACGGTCTACAATGTGCGCGGCGGCATCAACACGACCTGCACAGTGGACAGCCGCGCACAGCGGTAAGCCCCTGTATCATGCCCGGCATGGGACGCCTGCGGTCTCCCGTTGACACGAGGTGAACGAAATTGCTGCGTCCGTAGACATTTCCGACGCCTATACTCGGCCTGTTTCCTCCCCGGTCCAGTTTCTGACCGAACCGCGTTCTCTTCGCCCTCATGCGCAAACTCCTTCTCGCCCTCGTGACTCTCGGTGCCCTCGGACTCGCCCTCGGAGCCTGGCTCGCGTTCGCGCCGAACACGCCGGACTTCGAGGGAACGCGGAGCGTCCGGATCCCACCCGGTACCTCGTTTGATGCCACGGTGGAGTTGATGGAGTACGAGGGGCTGGTTGACTCACGCACCTCGCTTACGACGTTCGGCACGCTGACGGGGTGGCGGCGCCAGGTCAAGCCGGGCCACTACGCCTTCGAGGCCGGGGCGAGCAACTGGGACCTGCTCGACAAAATTCGCAAAGGCCTTCAGGACCCCATCCGCGTCACGATTCCGCCGGGCACGCGCCCCGAGGTCCTCGCCGCCGTGCTGCGCCGCGACCTCGGCACCGACTCGGCCGCCGTCAGGCAAGCCCTCCGCGATCCGGCGCTCGCAGCCGACCTCGGCACGGACACGCTGCACCTCTTCGGCCACATGCGGGCCAACTCGTTCGACATCTTCTGGACGACGGACGCCGAGACAGCCCTCCGCCGCATTCACGCCTGGTACGACCGCTTCTGGACCGACGAGCGCGAGGCGCAGGCCGAGGCCCTCGGCCTTACTCCCGATGAGGTCATCACGCTGGCTTCCATCGTGGAATGGGAGGCGCGCGTCCCGGAGGAGCGTCCCCGGATTGCGGGCGTCTACCTCAACCGGCTGCTCGGCCGCACGAACGCCGGACGCATGCGCCTCCAGGCCGACCCAACGGTGCAGTATGCGCTCATGCAGGCCGATGGAGGGCCAATGCGCCGCCTCCTCCGCGACGACTACCGCTTCGCCCACCCCTACAACACCTACACGAACGATGGCCTCCCGCCGGGCCCCGTCACTAACCCCTCGGAGTCATCCATCGACGCCGTGCTCAACGCCGAAGACCACGATTTCCTCTACTTTGTGGCAGAACCGGGGGGCACGGGGCGCCACCGCTTCAGCCGCACACTTCGCGATCACAACGCCTCCGCTGACGCCTGGAGCGCCTGGCTCTCGGAGCAAGTCCGCATCCGGCAACAGCGCGAAGACTCGCTGCGGCAGGACTCTCTCCGCCGCGCTCGTGAATCCGTCACCCTCTGACCGTACGTTTTTGTGAGCCCACATGCCGTCCGCACGCTCGTCGCCGCGCAACTCAAGCTAGAGTTGCGGCACCCGAAGACGGGACGCACCAGCGCCTCGCGGGCGATGCTGACGGTAATTGCCTACGGCTTCTCGGGCCTTGTGTTGGCGCTCTCGCTGGGTACCTCATCACCGGAGCACGTCCTCTTCGTGGCAGGGTCATTCGGCCTCGTGCTCGCCGCTTTCGGCATCGCGGGCTCCTACGACGAACTGATGGGCCGCCCCAAAGACAACGCCTGGCTCACGACGCTCCCGGCGAGCGAAGGGGCGCAGTATAGTGCCCGGCTCATCGGCATCGGCCTCTACATCGGGCTCGTGGCAGTGTCCGTCGTCGCCCCTATCGGCGCGCGGTTGGCCCTGGCGCATGGGGTAGAAGCCGGGCTGACCGTGAGCGGCCTCGTGGCCCTGAGTATTCTCTGGACGGCCGCCCTGACGACGGCCTTCCTGTGGACGCTCACGCTCGTGTTGCCCTACCGCGCGCTCAAGCCCGTGCTGAGTGCGACACGCACGCTCCTCATCGCGGTGCTCGTCTTCGGCTACCAGTGGATCGGCTCGCAAGAAGGCGGCGTGCAGGCGCCGTGGTGGCCCGCCGCCTGGATCGCCGATGGCTTCGCCGGGCGTCCAACGCTCGGGCTGGCCCTGCTCCTCGGCAGCATGGGCGTGATGCTGGGCGCCTTCGCTGTGTATTTCCCCCATCGCTACTTCCGGCTGCTCAGCCGCCTCGCCGATGGCGCCCGGTCGGATGAGAGCCGGGCCCGCGCCCGGCGCGTCCTCTCGCTCCCTGAACGGATGCTCGTCCGTCGGCCGACCACGCGCGCGGCCTACGGCTTTGCCCTCTCCGCCTTCCGCGACGACCGGCTCGTGCGTGGGCGCCTGTGGCCAGCGGCCTTGCTCCCCCTCGGGCTCGCCCTCTTCGCGTGGTGGGTCGGCGGCCTCGGTGACCTCTTCTACTACGGCGCGGAAAACGTGCTCGCCTTCCCCGAGACGCGGCTCCACCTCTCGCTCCTCGTCTTGCTGCTCTTCTGCGGCCAGACGCTCGTGCAGACGCTTCAGTTCTCGGACCACGCCGAAGCGGCCTGGCTCTTCGATACGCTGCCGGATGCGCGTCCTCGCCTGCTCCAACTCGGTGCCCAGCAGGCCTTGGTCTATCGCGTGCTGCTACCGCTCCACGGCGCCATCGCGCTCGTCCTCACGATGTGGATGCCGATTCTCCACGCCGTCGTCCAGGCGAGCTTCTGGTTTGCCGTCGTAGCGCTGTTCACGCGCCTCTACGCGCTGATGCAGCGTCGCCCGCCATTCGCCCGTCAGGCGGATCGGTTCAGTGCAGGCGAGCGCTTCCTCCCGCTCGTCGTCTCGATCCCGGCCGCAGTGGGGGTGCTGGTGCTGCAAACCCTGACGTTTGCCTCTCCGGCCCTCGCGACCCAGGCCACGCTCGGCCTCTTACTCATGGGTGCAGGCATCGCCCGTCTGGTGAAGCAGACGCGAACGCGCTCCGTCCCAGTGCAGCCGCTCGGCCTCGAACCGGTACCCGCCCCCGCAACGTTCTGAGCGAGCGGACTAGAAGCGCATATCGAGACCAAGCTGGAGAGCGTTCCGCACGGTCTCGGCATCAATGAAGTCGAGGCGACCGATGAACGGGCGATCGGCATCGCGGGTGTGGATGAAGGCCACATCGAGCCGAGCCTGCTCCGTAACCCGCACGCCCAGGCCTGCGGCGTAAGTCTGTCGGATGCGGTCGGGCGTCGGCCCATCAAAGCGCGGATCGGGCTGGAAGGCGGCGCCGACACGGAGGGCGAGCGCGCCGAAGTACGCTTCCGCACCCACGCGCGAGTTGAGCACCGTCCGATAAGCCACCTCAGCGAAGGCATTCTCCCGAATCAGATCCGGATCGCCGTTGGCGTCGAAACGCGCCTGTGACCAGTCCACCACCTCTACATCGGCACTCACAAGAACGCCGGGGCCTCCGGCGAGAAAGCCCGCCGCCACGCGCCACGGCGTCACCATCTCGACCGTCCGCTCGAACGGCGTGACGGCACTCCCTTCTCCGCCCACCGCCTCTACGCCTGATTCCTCGATCCGTAGATAGGTCGGTGTTTCGACGGTGAGGCCTAACCGAACGCCGTGTCCGAGAACAGCCGAAAGCCCGCCGCGTGCCCGCACTCCAGCCAGCGTGGCATCGCGCATCTCTTGATCTAGTGGCCCGCTAGGTCTGTCCTCAATCACTCCGTCTACGTTCTCTATCGTGTACTGTCCAATGGGAGCACTGATCGAAAGGCCGCCCATCAGGCGCGGCGTAAGTGCGGCTGCGCCATCGAGCGCGACTTCGCCCTTCCACCCCGCCATCGACGCCGTCGGCCCGCCGAATGGGCCGGGGACAACGCGCTGGGCATACACAGCCGTCTCGCGGTACCCACCGCCAAAGGCGAGCGAACCACGCACAACCGGCAGCGCGGCGGCATAGCCTGCCGTCCCGAGCGTCAGGCCTTCCGTATCGGACTCGAAGCCTCCAAATACGTTGTTGTCCTGCGCGAAGGCGTGACCGGAGGCCGTCGCCTGGGCGCTCCGGAGATAGGCGAGTCCAGCCGGGTTGGCGTAGGCAGCCGTCCAATCGCCGAGACCAGCGACGGAGGCGCCGCCCATCGCCATCATGCGCGCTCCCACGGCCGGAGCGCGCCGCCCGAGCAGATAGAGGTCTTCCGCCGTCTGCGCGTGCAGCGCACTGGCGAGCAAAACGGCGAGCGCGAGAATAGAAACGAGACGCATGGCGAGAAGGAGCTATACGAAGGGATACAGCGAAGGCCCGCCACCGGGGCAGCGGGCCTTCCGGCTCATCGTCAGACTAAAAGCAGGAGGAGCCTACAGGTTGTTGTCGCCCCGTCGGCGCTCGTCGCGCGAGGAACTGGAGCTCCGGCGCTGCTGGGACCGACTATTGCTGGAGCGCTGCGGACGGGAGGTCTGCTGACGCGGCGGCGAAGAGCGCTGGGTCCGCTGCGGCTGTGAGCGTTGCGTCTGCTGACGCGGCGGCGAAGAGCGCTGAGTCTGTTGCCGCGAGGGCGTCGAACGACGGCTTTCCTGACGCTGGGGCTGTGACCGTTGGGTCCGCTGCGGCTGCGAGCGACGGCTCTCCTGGCGCGGCGGCGAGGACCGCTGGGTCTGCTGCCGGGGAGGCGTCGAGCGACGACTTTCCTGACGGGGCGGGCTCGACCGCTGGGTTTGCTGACGCGGTGGCGTCGAGCGTTGGGTCTGCGGGCGCTCGTTGCGCTGCGGCTGCGAGCGGCGTGTTTCCTCGCGACGTGGTGGGCTCGGACGCTGCGTCTCCTGCCGACGGGGCTCTGGCCGACGGGTCTGAGGGCGCGGAGCTTGCGAGCGCTGCGGAGTCGAACGGCGCGTCTCTGACCGCTGCGGCTGGGTACGGCGTGACTCTGGCTGACGCGTCACCGGCTGGCGGGGCTGCGTCCGCGGGGGCCGAGCTGAACGCTGAGGCTGCACGCGCTGCGGGCGGTTGGTCTGCGGGCGGTCGTCGCGCTGCGGCGTCGAGCGCTCCGTCCGACGAGGTGGCCGTTGCGTCTGCTGACGTTGCGGCGTCGAGCGCGGCGGCTGGGCCCGCTGGGGCTGCGTACGCTGCGGCTGAGAGCGCTGCGTACGCGCGGGAGCACGCTCGGTGCGCTGCGGGGCGCGCTCCGTACGTTGAGGCGCACGCTCAGGAGCCCGCTGACTGCGTTGTGGCTGAGCGCGTTCGGTGCGCTGAGCCGCCCGCTGGGGCTGGGCGCGCTCGGGACGCTGGGGGGCCCGCTGCACCGAACGCTCGGGACGGGCTGCCTGGCCGCGTTGGGGCCGCTCGACCTGACGGCTGGGCCGTGTAGTCATCGGCGGACGCTCGGGGGCTGCGAAGGCT
>JABDIZ010000374.1 GCA_013003465.1 Rhodothermaceae bacterium | reverse complement strand
GGGCTTCACCGTCGTCAGCGGACTGGCCTATGGCATCGACGCTGTTGCGCACCGGGCGGCGCTCGAAGCCGGTGGGCGCACCATTGCCGTGCTGGGCTCCGGCGTGGATCGCATCTACCCGTCGCGCAACAGCGGGCTCGTGCGGCAGATCCTCGAAAACGACCAGGGCGCGGTCGTCTCCGAGTTTCCCCTCGGCACGGCACCGGACGCGACCAACTTCCCGCGCCGCAACCGCATCATCGCGGGGCTCTCACGCGGCACGCTCGTCGTGGAGGCACGGGCGACGGGTGGGGCGCTCATCACGGCGTACGAGGCACTGGAGCAGAACCGCGAGGTGTTCGCCGTGCCCGCGTCGGTGTTCACGGAGACGGAAGGCACGAACCGGCTGATCCAACGCGGCCACGCCGCCCTCGTCACCAGCGTGGAGGATCTGCTACGCGAAGTGGGCGGGACGTTCGAGACGGCGGCCCCCCCGGAGCCGGAGGCGCCCGCCGACCTCAACCGCGTCGAACAAAAGCTCTACGACGCGCTCACCACCGAGCCCGTCCATCTCGATACGCTCTGCGCCCAGACGGGCCTCGATTCGCCGAGTGCACTGGTCTATCTCCTCAACCTGGAGTTCCGCGGGCTCGTGCGCCAACTGGCGGGCAAGCAGTTCTTCCGGGCCTGACTGGCGGCTGACGAACTCCGCTGGGCCGGTCGCGTTCGATTTGTCCCTTCTCTCTCTGCCCTTCTGTTGCCCCACTCATGATCGCTGCTGCGAAGATCACGCTTCTGGCGCTGGCCATTCTGCTCCTCATCGCAACGGTGTTGCCCTTCGTCCGCTCGCCGTACTGGTGGGTGCGGATGTTCGACTTCCCCCGGGCGCAGATCGCCGTCGGGATGCTGGTGGTGCTGGGGCTCTACGGCATCGTCAACCTCGGGGTGGCGCAGGCGAAGCCATACGAGTGGGTCGTGTTCGCGCTGCTCGGCCTCGGCACGCTCTATCAGGTCGCGCGGATGGCGCCCTACACGCCGCTGGCGTCGGTGCAGACCGTAGACGCGTCGGACGGCGTGGACCGTGAGCGACGCCTCCGGTTCGTCGTTTCGAACGTGCTCATGGAGAACCGCGAGATCGACCGCTGGGTGCGGGTTGTGCGGGCGGAGGATCCGGATGTGATCGCGGCGGTGGAGACGGATGCCTGGTGGGCTGAGCAGATCCGCGAGGCCCTGGAGGCGGACTATCCGCACGCCATCGAGGCGCCGCAGGACGACACCTACGGGATGCTTCTCTATTCCCGTTTCCCGCTGCTGGACGCCGAGATCCGCCACCTCGTGGAGGACAGCGTGCCGAGCATCTTCACGCGCGCCGAACTGCCTTCGGGCGACACCGTCCAGATCGTCCTGCTCCACCCGCGCCCGCCGCGCCCCGACATCCAGCAGAACTCGACCTGGCGCGATGCCGAACTCGTCCTCGCTGCCAACGAGGTGCAGGACCTCGACCCACCGATCATGGTGGCGGGCGATCTCAACGACGTGGCGTGGAGCCGCACCACGCGACTGTTTCAGGAACTCTCGGGCCTGCTCGACCCACGCATTGGGCGCGGCCTCTTCTCCACCTTCCACGCCGACCACTGGTACCTCCGCTACCCCCTCGATCACGTCTTCCACTCCGACGACCTGACGCTCGTCGAACTCCGCCGTCTCGATTCCATCGGCGGCGATCACTTTCCGATGCTGATCGAACTGGCGCTGGAGGAAGGGCGTGAGCGTGAGCAGGACACGCCGGACGCCGAGGCCGACGACCGCGAGGTGGCGGAGGAGATGGTGGAGGACGCTGCCGAGGAAAAGGCCGAAGAGACATCGGCCGAGCAACACGAGCGCGAGCGCGAAGACCAGTAGCGCCGAGGGACGGATCAGGCTTCAGCCTTGCGCCGCGTCGAGAGGCCGAGTGCAGCGTAGAGCGGGCAGAAGCTGACCGAGCTTGTAAACGCGAAGATGACGGCGACCACGCCCAGGATGATGGCGGCGAGGCCGCTGATCTGGTTCGTGAAGTAGAGGACGACGACGAGGAGGGCCAGCGCGGCGCGGATCACGCGGTCCAGGGTGCTCATGTTCTTTTTCATGGCGGGGAGCCGGTTGGTGAGGATGCCGCAACGTAGCCCGTCGGTGGGGCTGCTGTCTGTGACCTGCGTCACCAACCACGAGGCGGGTTATCCCGGCTGAGCGCGTAGGCGTAGCCCCGGCACATCGAGCAGACGTATCTGCCCCCGTCCGAGGATGACCAACCCGTCGTCTTCGAACGCCTTGAGCAGGCGGCTGACGACCTCGCGAGCGCTGCCCAGCTCCAGCGCCAGCGTATCGTGCGTGGCCCGCACCGTCTGGGGCTCGGTAGTCTCCACCAGCGCGAGAAGCTGATGGGCCAGCCGCGTATCGAGCCGTCGGAAGGCTACCTCTTCCACGACCTCGATGACATCGGCCAGCCGCTGCGCGAGCAAATCGTTGACGAAGAACTGCCAGGCCGGATCGTCGGCGAATCCTGCGCGGAACGTGCTTGCGGGGACCATCCAGGCCGTGACGGTCGTCTCGGCCTGCGCGAAGGCAGGAAAAGACCGCGCGCTCAGGAGGCACGAGGCGGTCAGGATGCAACTGCCGCCGGGCGTGATGCGGTAGAGCGTCAATGCCCGACCGTGTTCGTTGCTCTTGTAGACGCGCACGCGTCCGTCGAGGAGTAGGGCCAGCGCGGCGCACGCATCACCTTCCATGCAGACGAACGAATCGGGCGCAAGGGTGACGGCACGCCCTTCCGTGAGCACCCGCGTACGGGTCGGCTCGGCGAGGTGCTCCAGAAACGGAAAGCGTTGGCGGAGGAGGGTGTCCACAGGCGAGCGGGGCAGGCGTGTAGGAAGATCGGTGAACCAGCCCGAATCGCCAACGGTACCTTGAGGCCCATTCATTCATTTGACACCGTGACGACCTCCGACCTCCGCGCGCAGTTTCCGCACACCGAGCACCTCGTCTACCTCGACCACGCTGCCACGGGGCCGCTCTCGCGCCCCGTGATGGACGCCGTGCAGGCATTCCTGGAACAGCGGCATCGGACGCGCCCCAACAACTATGTCGATGTGATGCCGACGCTGGAGCGGGGCCGCACCCGCTTGGCGCGCCTCCTCGGCTGCGCAGCCGAGCGGGTGGAGTATGCGCCCAACACCTCGACCGGGCTCAACGTGCTCGCGCTCGGCCTCGACTGGCAGCCTGGCGACCGCGTGGCCGTGCCCGCGTGCGAGTTTCCGGCCAACGTGCAGCCCTGGCTCGGTCTCCGTGAACGCTACGGCGTTGAGGTGGACTTCATCCCGGCCGAGCGCGGCGGGTTCACCCTGGGAGCCGTGGAGCAGGCGCTCACGCCGCGGACGCGCGTGCTGGCCGTCTCGTGGGTACAGTTTCTTTCTGGGTTTCGCTGCGATCTGGCGGCGCTCTCCGAGCTGGCCCATAGCCAGGGGGTGTTGCTGGCCGTAGACGCCATCCAGGGCCTCGGCGCGCTGCAACTCGATGTCGTGCAGACCGGCGTAGACTTTCTGGCGAGCGGCGGGCAGAAGTGGATGCTCGGGATGCAGGGCAGTGCGTTCATCTACGTCACGGAGGCTTTGCAAGAACGCCTCACACCCATCCGTGGCTGGCTCAACGGTCCGGCGGACTGGAACGACTTTGGCGCGTTCTCGGAGGTCTTGCACCCGGATGCCACGCGCTTTCGCATCGGGACCCTGCCCACGGTCAACGCGCTCGCGCTCGATGCCGCCCTTGGCCTGTACTTCGATTGCGGCGCAGCCTGGGTCGAAGAACGCGTACACGGGCATGCCGCCCGTTTCGCCGAGGGCTTCGACCGGCTTGGGCTCCGCCGCTTCGGTTCGGTGGATCCGGCACGCGCCTCGGGGATCGTGACCGTCGAGGTGCCCGACCCGGAAGGGCTGCACGCCTTCCTCGCCGAGCGGCGCATCCACGTCTCCGTCCGCGACCGCAAACTGCGCTTCGCCCCCCATGCCTACAACAGCGCGGCCGAGGTCGACCAGGCGCTGGCCGCCGTGGCCGATGGCCTGACCGCCCGGGTAGCCGTCTGATGAGGGAGGAAAAGCAGGAGACCCTGGTCGAGATCGCCGTGCCGCAGGGGCAGGAGGGCGGCACGCGCCTCGATGTGTACCTGACGAACAAGCTGGCAAACGCGACGCGGGCCAAGGTGCAGCGCGGCATCAAGGAGGGCCGGGTGGATGTGAACGGGGTCGTGCAGACGAAGCCCTCGGCTCCGGTGCAGCCCGGCGATCAGATCGTCTGTCGCATCCTGCGCCCGCCGCCCATCGAAGTCATCCCCGAGGCCATTCCGCTCGACGTGGTGTACGAGGACGACTGGCTGCTGATCGTCAACAAGCCCGCCGGGATGGTGGTGCAT
>JABDIZ010000358.1 GCA_013003465.1 Rhodothermaceae bacterium | reverse complement strand
CGCCCGGCAGCAGATCCAGCAGCAACAGCAGGCCATGCACGCAGAGAGCATGCGCACGCAACAGAATATCGCTGCGATGCGGCATCAGTCGAACATGAACGCGCTCCGAGGGGCCGCCCAGCGCTCGCAGATTATCGCCAACACCTACAGCGAGATCTCGGACCTGAGCCATCAGGGGTTCATGAACCGGATGCAGTCCAGCGACGAGATGCAGCGACGCGGCGTCAACGCCATCCATGGGCAGTACGACGTGTACAACCCTTCCACGGGCGATATCACCCACGGCGTCCCGAATCACGCCAACCATTACTGGGTCGATGCCTTCGGCAACACCATCGGGACGGAGATCGACGAAAACCCCGACCCGTTCCGCTTCACGCGCGGTCAGAACCTCGACAACCTGTACGACACGGGCGGATTCTGAAGACGGTCACGTTGCGCCAGCACGGGAAGCGAGGGTCGCCATGAAGCCTGGTCCCAGACGGAGCGCCTCTTCATCCACGGTGAAGCGCGGTGTGTGGAGGCCGTGTGTGATGCCCGCAGCTTCGTTGCCTACCCCGAGCACGTAAAATGTCCCCGGAATCTGCTGCGTGTACCACGCGAAGTCCTCGCTCGCGTACCACATCGGCAGGTCGATCACGCGCTCCTCGCCCACGTACTCCACCGCCGCCCGGCGGACGAAGGCGGCCGTCTCCTCGTCGTTCGTGAGCGCGGGGTAGCCGACGAGGATCTCCGTCTTGCACGTCGCGCCGAAGGCCTCGGCCGTGTGCGTGGCGGTCTGACGGATCAGGTCATGCGCGCGGAAGCGCCAGGCCTCGTCCATCGCGCGGAAGGTGCCGACGAGTTGCACCTCGTTCGGAATGATGTTCGTCGCGCCCTCGGCGATGATTTTGCCAAACGAAAGAATGCTCGGCGCGTCCGGCGGACGGTTGCGCGAGATGACCGCTTGCAGCGCCGTGAGGAGGTGCGCCTGCACGAGCACGGGGTCGATCAGTTCGTGCGGCGCGGCGGCGTGTCCGCCCTTGCCGCGGATCGTCAGATAGATCTCGTCCGCGGAGGCCATGAACGGGCCGCTGCGCACACCGAGCGTGCCGACAGGGAGTTGCGGGAAGACGTGCTGCCCGAGGATGCGCTCCGGCGCGGCGTGCCCGTCCATCGCCTCCAGCACGCCGTCCTCGATCATCACCTTCGCGCCGCCCGGCAGCTTCTCCTCGCTAGGCTGGAAGAGGAGACGGACGGTGCCATGCAGGTCATCCTTGAGGCGCGTGAGGATCATGGCTGCGCCGAGGAGAGAGGCGGTGTGGGCATCGTGCCCGCAGGCGTGCATCGTGCCGTCCACTTCGCTGGCGAAGTCGAAATCGTTGGCTTCCTGGATCGGGAGCGCGTCGATGTCGGCGCGGAGGGCGAGCGTGGGGCCAGGCTGTCCGCCCTCAATGTGGGTCACGACGCCGGTCTTCGCTACTCCCGTCGTCGGCTCTAGCCCGAGGCCGCGCAGCGTCTCTGCGATGAGCGCCGCCGTCTCGTGCTCCTCGAAGGCGAGTTCGGGGCGACGGTGGATCGTCCGGCGGAGGCGGACGACCTCAGGAAAGACCTCGTCGGCGAGGGCGCGGATGCGGTCGAGCATAGGAGTGTGTCGGGGTGGGAGATGAGAGAGAATACTCTCAGCACCCCGCACCATAGATAGGATCGTACATTCCTCGCCACAAGGTGTATATGTCAGCCAAGTATGAGGATAGGGGAGAATGAAGAACCG
>JABDIZ010000339.1 GCA_013003465.1 Rhodothermaceae bacterium | reverse complement strand
ATCGAGACGCTCGACGGCTTCAAGTTTCGCGTCAAGGACGGCTGGCTGATGTTCCGCCCCTCGGGCACCGAGCCCGTGCTACGGATCTACTCGGAGGCGCCTGAAACCTGGAGCCATATTGAGGGGATGCTCTTCGCCCTCTATCCCGATGTCGCGGTCTGGATGGGGAGATGATGACAACACGGCAGCGACCTCGCTCAATTTGAGGCCATGTCTAGCGTGACGACCCAGCGATGTTCGGCGTCGAAGGCCACGCCGAGTCCGGCCATCTGAAGATCCGGATCGAGCATGTTGGTGCGATGGCCGGGGCTGCTCATCCACCCGTCTACGGCGAGGCGCGCGAGGCGCTCGGGCGTTTCCCAGTGGTACTCCTCGTGGACGGGCTGCCCCGTCTCGATGGTGCGCGTCACGTACGCGTAGAGCGAGCCTCGGTAGATGTTCTCGGCGAGTTGGTGGGCTACCCAGCCCGTCTGCCGGATGCGTTCGGCGGGCGTCGATCCATTGCTGCCGCTGTGCCCGGTGCGGCCCCACTGCGCCAAGTCACGGCTGTGCGCCCGTGCAGCCTCCGTGAGGCGCCTGTCGAGCGCGAAGGCCCGTAAACCCCGGCTCCGGCGGGTGCGGTTGACGGCCTCCAAGACGAGCCGTTCGAGGTGCTCTTCGTCGTAGTCTGGAGGGTCGTCTGCGAGCGGGAGCACGCAGGCCATCGAAGCGAGCAGCACGAGGCCGACGAGTACGTAGGAGCCGTAGCGCATACGCGAGGGAGCAATCGGGGGCAGCCCCAATAAAAGCAGCGGGGACCGGACGCGTTGCCCGGTCCCCGCCGAAATGCCCTGAAAGGGATCGGCCTAGTTGGTGCCAGCCCGTGCCCCTTGGTCGAGGGAATCAGGCGCCGCACCGAGCTGGGCGGCGAGCGCATCGAGTTGGGTGTCGATGGCCTGTCGGGCCTCCGCGAAGACGGCCTCCGGTTGGTTGTCGAGGCTATCGAGCCCCCGCTGGATGGCCTGCCGCTGCGCGTGCAGCGCCCGGATGGTGGGCTGCAGCGCCACCGCGCGCGCCGAATCGGCCGTAGCTGCCTCGGTTTCGATGGCGGCAATGCGGGCGTCGAGCCCTTGCGTACGCAGCAGCACCGCGGTGCGGTAGCGCTCCACGGCCTCATGGCTGACCCGGTCCACGCGTTCGTCCATCGTCGGCCCGTCGGCGCAGCCAGGCAGGAGAAGCGG
>JABDIZ010000330.1 GCA_013003465.1 Rhodothermaceae bacterium | reverse complement strand
CACGCTTGGCGATGTCGTAGATGGTGACGGCCACGGCAGCGGGTGTGGAAGCAGGAATGAAAGCGCTTTCAGTCCCTGGGTAATAATAGGATAATCAAGGGAAACCGTCAAGTCCCCTGCAAAGCGTCCCACTGCGCCTCTGTGATCCTTTTCCCTCTGCGTAAGCGCACGAGGAACCGCTTACGCAAACGAGGCCCCAAATGATAGGCCACACCTATCGAGCGTGGTGCTCAGGCAGCCTGGTACTTAGCCAGCCGAGGCCTCCTCGCCCGGCTCTTCCCAGCTTTCGATGGCACTCAGCACTGCCTCCACGATTTCGTCTTGCTCGACCGTGCCGATGTTCTCGCCGCGCTTGAACAGGTGCGCGCGGCCTCGCCCGAGGCTTACGCCGAGGTCCGCCCCGGCGGCCTCGCCCGGCCCGTTGACCGCGCAGCCCATCAGCGCCACATTGAGATCCTTCTCGAACCCACGCTTGCCAATGGCCTCCTCGACTTCTTCCACCACGGAGAACAGGTCGCCCGCCAGCCGCCCGCAGGTCGGGCACGCGATGACGTTGACGCCGGGGCGCCCGAGCCGCAGGCTCTTCAGGATCTTGTGACCCACCTCGACCTCGTGCACCGAATCGGTGGCGAGCGAGACGCGGATGGTGTCGCCGATGCCGTCGGCCAGGAGGCTGCCGATGCCGATGGACGACTTGATGGTTCCGCTCTGGAGGCTGCCGCTCTCGGTCACGCCGAGGTGCAGCGGGTAGTGGGTCCGCTCGGCGAGCAGACGGTACGCCTGGATCATGAAGAAGACATCGGAGTGCTTGACCGAGATCACGATGTCCTCGAAGCCTTCGCGCTCGCACACCTCCACGTGGCGCATCGCGCTCTCGTAGAGCGCCTCCGGCTGCGGGTAGCCGTACTTGTCGAGGATGTCTTTTTCGAGCGACCCCGAGTTGACGCCGATGCGGATCGGCAGGCCTTTTTCTTTGGCTGCGAGCAGCACCTCGCGTTCCCATTCCGGCTTGCCGATGTTGCCCGGGTTGAGCCGCACCTTCGCCACCCCTGCCTCGATGGCTTTAAGCGCGTACTGGTAGTTGAAGTGGATGTCGGCGACGATGGGGACGGGGCTGCCTGCCACGATCTCCGGCAGCGCGTCGGCGTCTTCCGGGCGCGGGACGGCCACCCGTACGATGTCAGCGCCTGCCTCTGCGAGCTGCGTAATCTCCGCGACGCACCCCTCTACATCGTGCGTCTTGCCCGTCGTCATGGACTGGACGGAGATCGGCGCGCCGCCCCCAATCTGGACCGAGCCGACCTGCACGGCACGGCTAGGACGACGGGGCCGCTCAACGGCTTGGACGGCGGATGCGGTGGATTGCTGCTCCATGAGAACACGATTGGCTGGATAGCGCGATGGTACGGCGCGACGTGCCAGTGCGTTCGCGCGAAAACGAGCGCACTACGGATTTCGCAGGAGCCTCATTCGGGTCAGGCCGCAAGGGCGAGCAGGCCCGTATAGCCTGTGTAGACGAGCAGGAGCCCGATGCCCTCCAAACGGGAAAGCCGGGCACCGGTGGCGAGAAAGAGCACACCGCCGCCGCCGAGCGAGAGCATCACGGCCAGATCCGTAGAGGCGAGACCCGGTGCATGAAGCGGCTGCGTCAGCGCGGCCATCCCGAGGATGCCGAGCAGGTTGAAGGTGTTGGACCCGATGACATTGCCCACCGCGATGTCGCTCTCGCCGCGCGCAGCCGCGACGAGCGAAGTAGCTAACTCGGGCAGACTCGTCCCCACCGCCACCACGGTGAGCCCAATGACGGCATTGCTCACCCCCAGCGCCTGCGCTACCGTCACCGCACCATCCACCAGCAGGCGGGCGCCGAGCACGAGCACGAACAGCCCCACCACCGCAGCTCCCAGCGACTGCCCCAGTGAATCAGCGGGAAGGCTCACCTCTAGCTCATCCTCGGCGCGCACGCGTTCGCGCAGGGCCGTACGGAGGCTCCACGCCAAGTACGCCACGAGGCCCAGCAGGAGCAGCGCGCCCTCCGGCCGACCGAGGCGACCATCCAGCAGCAGCCCGGCGACTAGCAGGCTGGCCCCGATCATGATGATTCCATCACGCCGGATCACGGCCCGGTTTGCCCGGATGGGGCGGATGAGCGCCGCAATCCCCAGGATGAGCCCTACGTTGGCAATGTTCGAGCCGACGATGTTGCCCACCGCAATGCCTCCGGCGCCCTGCAGCGCCGCCTGTACACTCACGACCAGTTCGGGTGCACTGGTCCCCAAGGCGACCACAGTGAGCCCGACGAGGAGCGGCGAGACGCCGAAGCGAAGCGCCAGGGCACTGGCGCCGCGCACCAGCCCGTAGGCCCCGCCGGTTAGCAGAACGAGCCCACTGAGCAGGGCGGCAACCGCAGTAAACATAGACGACGGACTGATGAGATCACCCGCAAACGACCGGAGCCCCCGAAAGCTTCGCCTTCGGAGGCTCCAGAAGAAAGTTCACGGACCCGATCAGGAGTTGGACTGCGTGCGCTGGCGGTCGAACATCTGCTGCTGCGGCGAGCCCGGCGGTACGTCGTACGGATGGTTGGGCAGTTCGACGACGCGCAGGGTCGGGCCGTTCACCGTGTCGACGAAGCGCTGCGGCGGGCCGTCCGGCTCCTCGCCATCACCGAGGACGAGCACCGTGGTGCCCTGCTCCACAATGCGTCCGTTGGCGCTCGGCAGTCCACGGTTGCCCGTTCCCGCCGTCGTGCGCCAGCTATCGGCCCAGTCGTAGATCCAGCGCGCATCGGCCAGGATCAGGCGGACACAGCCGTGGCTAGCAGGTTCGCCCGTCGGCATCTGGTACTGGTGGATGTGGATGCCGCGCTCGTGATGGAAGTTGAACACGTAGCGCATCAGCCACGTCTCGCCGGGCGGGCTCAGCGTGGAGACGCGGCGCTGCTCCTTCCAGTTGAAGTTGAAGCGCCCAGCCGGTGTCCGGCTCTCCTCCGCCCCCGTGTTGACGAGCCCCCACCGAGCGAGCCGCCCCTGCTCATAGCCGGCCCACGCCTGCACGCCCTTGTGGATGATGAACAGCTTATCGAAGTCGGCTGCCCCCGCGTAATAGCGCGGGAAGGGTGAATAGGCGCGCGGGTCGAGGTCGTAGTGGCTCGGCAGGATCAGCGTGTCGCCGATGCCGAGGTCGTGGACCTTGGTCCGGTTGAAGAACTCCACCATGCCCAGACGCGCCTTGCCCGCCTCCGCATCGCCATCGCCGACGAGTTCGTAGAGGTCGTGGCGCGCCCAGATCGAGTTGTTCGTCGGGTGCTGGAGCACGTAGTGCTGGTACGTCACCTCGGGCAGCAACTCCAGGCTGTCGCGGCGCGCGTAGAGGAGTTCTTCGAGTTCTGCCTGATTGTAGAGGCGCCGCGACTGCGCCGCCGCCGGATCGATAAAGAGCGGCAGCGTCAGGGACAGCGCGAAAAGCAAACAGAAGGCACGCATAGGCAGGGTAGCTGAGATCGGACAAACGGCCCCATCAGAGAAGAAAGCTACGAACGCCCTAACCGGGGCTCTTCGTTCCCTACTGGATGATCCACCAGAGATAGAGGGCGTAGATACTCAGCAACAGCGCCCCTTCCCAGCGGTGCGTCTGGAAGCCCCGCCACAGGATGCCAAACGTGAACACCGACACGGCCAGCATGATGATCAGGGCATCATCACCCACGCCGGCCCGGTCCATGGGGGCAACGAGGGCGGCCGGCCCCAGCACGCCCAGCGTGTTGAAGACGTTGGAGCCGATGGCGTTGCCGAGAGCGATCTCGGCATGGTCGCGCATGGCCGCCACAATCGTGGTCGCCAGTTCGGGGAGGCTCGTTCCGAGCGCTACCAGTGTCAGGCCAATTACGGCCTCGCTCACGCCCAGACGCTCGGCCGCGCTGATGGCGCCCTCCAGCAGTTGATCTGCCCCCACCACCAGCAGGGCGAGCCCACCGACCGTCAGCAACAGGTAACGACCGATGCGTTTGTTCGGCTCGGCCAGCACCTCCTCCACCTCGGCCGGTAGCTCCAATTCTTTCTGTGCCCGTACCTCCTGCCGCGAGGACCGGATGCTGATGATGAGGTACGCGATGATGCCCACGACCAGCAGACCGCCCTCGATGCGCCCCAGGTAGCCATCAAGCAAGAGGAGCACGAGGACGAGCGACGCGCCCAGCATCACAGGGAGATCCCACTGCACGAGCTTCTTCTGGATCACCATCGGCCGAAGGGCCGCCGAGACGCCGATGATGAGGGCGAGGTTGGCGATGTTCGAGCCGACGACATTGCCGATAGCGAATCCACCATCGCCTTGCAGCGCGGCCTTCACACTCACGACTAACTCGGGGCTGCTCGTCCCGAAGGCCACCACGGTCAGCCCCACCACGAGCGGCGTGATCCCGAAGCGCAGCGCCAGCGCGGCCGACCCGCGCACGAGCGCCTCCGCACCTGCCAGCAGCAGCACAATGCCGATGCCCATCAGGGCAAAGCTCTGGAGCAGAGTCATGGATGGCTCGGGTACAGGCGGGGGACGAAGGCTTCGAGCGCCGTCTGCTCTAAACTACGCCGACTCGTCGGCACTCGCGCGGAACAGCGGGGCCGCCGCCGCGAAGGACTCCGCCATCCCGATGAGCACGAGGCGATCTCCCGCTTCGACGCGAAAATCACCGGCCGGGCTGGCCAATGTGCTCCTTCCTCGACGCACCGCGAGGACCGTTAGGCCATGCCGAGGACGCAACGCTAACTCGGCGAGCGTGCGCTGCGCGGCCGAAGCGCCTTCGCGCACAGCCACGGCCCGCGTGTGCAGCCCTTCCTCGTCCAGGCCTTGCAGCACCATCAGGTGGGCCTCCTGAATAGACCCCCGCAACACAGCGTAGTCGTCCGTGCGGATCAGGCTCACCTGCCGATCCACTTCCTCTGGCGGGACGAGGTAGGCCTGAAGGGTGAGCACGAACAGCCGCACGGCTGCCTCTAACTCTTCGGGGATCACGATGTCGGCCCCAGCCGCTTCGAGCGGGCCGATCTCGGCGAGATAGCGGGCCCGCACCAGGATCTGAAGCGTCGGGTTGAGATGCCGCGCGAGATGCACGGCGCGCTCGGTTGCGGCCGGGTCGTTGATGGCAACCACGAGCAGCTTGGCACGGTCGAGGTGCGCTTCTTCGAGCGCGAGGCGCCGCGCCGCATCGCCGAAGCGCGCGTCCAGCCCCTCGGCCCGCGCCGCCCCGACCGACTGCGGATTGAGGTCCATCACCAGAAACGGAATCCCGGTGTTGCGGAGGACCTGCGCCAGCCGTTGCCCGGCGGGTCCGTAGCCCACGATGATGACGTGGTCTTCCAGGGGCGGGCCTCCCGTTTCGGGTGCGTCGGGAGCGGGCTGCATCGGGAGCCGCCGTTCCAGCCACATGCCGAAGCGGGGTGCGCCCTGGACGAGAAACGGCGTGGCCAGCATGAGCAGCACCGTCACAGCGATGAAGCCCTGCGAGCCGACCTCGCCCAACCCGGCCGGGGTCAGCCCCACGGCGGCACCCGCGATGGCGAGCACGAACGAGAACTCGCCGATCTGCGCCAGCGCCAGGCCGCTGTGCACGGCCGTCCGCACGGGGGAGTGCAACACGAGGATGCTCCCCGCGGTCACGGCGAGCTTGAGCAGCAACACGACGGCGGCGATGCCCAGCACCCACGGCAGGTACGCCACCAGAAACGCCGGATCGAGCAGCATCCCAATCGACACGAAGAAGACGGCCGCGAAGACGGTTTGCAGGGGCAGCACCTCGCTGAGCGCGTGATGGCTGTAGGGGCTCTCGGAGACGAGCAGGCCCGCCAGGAAAGCACCCAGCGCGAGACTGACCCCCGCGAGGCCAGTGAGCCAGGCCGTCCCGAGGCACAGCGCCAGCACGGCCATCAGGAAGAGTTCGGGACGCCGCGTCCGCGCGATCACATCGAGCAATGGCGGAATCACACGGCGCGCGAGCACGATCACCAGCACGATCACCAGCGCCGCCTTCCCGAGCGCCCACGCGATCTCGCCAGCGGAGGTTGCCGTGCCGCCGAGGATCGGGACGAGCAGCACCATCAGCACGATGGCGAGGTCCTGAAAGATGAGCACGCCCAGCGCGGCGCGTCCGGCCGGAGTGTCGGTTTCCCGCCGCTCCGAGAGTAGCCCCAGCACGATGGCCGTAGACGACAGCGCCACGAGACAGCCCGTGAACACCGCCGTCCCGGCGCTCACGCCGAACGGCACGAGTGCAAGCGTGACCAAGCCTACCGTCACGACCACCTGCAGCCCACCGCCCACGACGATCAAGCGCCGGATGCGCGCCAGCTTCTCCAGGCTGAACTCGATGCCGATGGTGAATAGCAGCAGGATCACGCCCACCTCGGCGGCCTGTTGGATCAGCGTCTCGTCCTGCACGAGCCCAAGTGCCCCCGGCCCGATCAGCACCCCGGCCAGCAAGAATCCCACAATGGGCACGAGCCGCAACCGGTAGCAGAGGTAGGCGACCCCGACGCTCGCGGCGAAAAGGGCCGCGAGTTCGCCAAGGAACGGCAGGGGCGCTGCCGCCAAGAAGAAGGGAACAGTCACGAGGTGGCGATCTCCGAAAGGATAGGCTCTTCTACCGGAGACGAGGAATCTGCCGGGGGCGAGGGAGCCGTCTGGCGGAGGCGCCACCAGCCGAGCCCGCCCGAGATGAGGGACGCTACCAGAATACCCAGCTTGGCGCTATCGAGCCGCTCTGGCACACCCACGAAGGCGAGGTTCGCAATGAAGATGGACATCGTGAAGCCGATGCCAGTGAGCAAGCTGACGCCGTGGACCTGCGCCCACGTGACGCCCTCGGGAAGTTTCGCCAGTCCCGTCTTCACGGCAGCCCAGGCGAATCCGAATACGCCCACCTGCTTCCCGAGGACCAGCCCGAGCCCGATGCCGATGGCGACCGGATCGGTGAGCATCGCCAGCACATCACCGCCGAGGGCGACGCCCGCGTTGGCCAGCGCGAAGACGGGCATAATGAAGAACGCGACCCAGCCGTGGAGACCGTGTTCCAGACGCGCCAGCGGTGTTTCGATCCGCTCGCAGGCGTGCTCCAGTGCATGCACGGCATCGCGCTGCGCCGAGGTCGGCTCGGCTCGGCCCTCCTTCACGCCTTCCGAAAAACGCCCGACGAGATCCCTCGCCTCCGCCAAGAATCTCGGCGCGTCGATGCGGCGGCGCGCCGGGATGGTCAGGGCGACGAGCACCCCGGCCACCGTCGCGTGGACGCCCGACTTGAGCATCGCCACCCACAGCCCGAGTCCGAGCAGCGCGTAGATGAGCGTCCGCTGAATGCCGAGCCGGTTCACCGCCACGAGCGCGACGAAGAAGGCCCCGGCGATGCCGAGCGCCGTGAGCGAGAGCTTCGACGTGTAGAAGAGCGCGATGACAAGCACCGCACCGAGGTCGTCTACGATGGCGATGGCAGTCAGAAACACTTTCAGCGCCAGCGGCGCGCGGCTCCCGAGGAGCGCCAGCACGCCGAGGGCGAAGGCGATGTCGGTGGCCATCGGGATGCCCCAACCTGCGGAAGCGTCGGTTCCCACGTTGACGGTGAGATAGAGCACCGCGGGCGCCACCATCCCACCGACCGCTGCAACGATGGCGAGGGTGGCTTTGCGGGGCGCCGCGAGTTCGCCCGTCAGCACCTCGCGCTTAATCTCCAAGCCCACGACGAAGAAGAAGAGTGCCATCAGGCCATCATTGATCCAGAGCAACAGCGGTTTCTGAATCACGAGCGGTCCGGCTCCGGCGGTTACCGTCGTCTCCCAGAGGCGGAAATACGAGGCAGCCAGCGGACTGTTAGCCCAGATGAGGGCGAGCGCAGCACACGCGAGCAGGATCACCCCACCCGCTGCCTCTGTGCGGAAGAATTCAGCAAAAGCGGAGGCAACAGAGCGGCGCGGCGCTCCACGCCCCGGCGGACGGGAATCGGATTCTTGTTGGACGAGCATGGACGCGATGACGTTGATCATGGATGGAGGAGCTTAGCGCATGAGGCGGGGATCATGTCACTGAGGATACCTCGAGGGTGCCGCGCCGTCGCTCGGTGCGGAGGAGGAGATCGCGCAGCGCCTCGGCGTCCGGCGCTTGCAGCCAGCGCGCCTCAAAGCCGGGCTGCTGGGCGAGATGGGCGATGGCAGCCAGCGCGCGGAGATGCACATGCCGCTGGTCTTCCGAGGTGACGAGCGTGAAGGCGGCTACCACGGGCTCTTCGCCGCCGGGGAACCGGATCCCCTCACGGCACCGCCCGATGAGCAGCGCGAAGACGTTCTCGCCCTCCATCCGCAGGTGCGGGATCGCCAGGCCCGGCAAGATGACGGTACTGCTTTCAGCCTCACGGCTGAGCATCTGCTCCATGAAGGCCTCGGGCGTCAGCCCGACGCTCGGCGCCAGCACACGCGCGACCTGCTTCACGAAGTCCGCCACGCCGAGCGGCCCATCAAGGTCCAGGATCGGCGCGTGCTCAACGAGCGCATCGAACTGATCGTGCGGCGGCTCTGCAGCCGTGAGTGCCTGGAGGGCTACCACCCGGTCGCCGGGCAACAGGTTTAGTCCATCGTGGAACGGCATCACGCCCCCCTCGCGGCGCACGGCCACAGGCAAAGCCCCCTCGCGGCGAAGACGCTGAAAGAGCGCGGACGGACGCTGCGACGCGTCGAGTACGGTGGTGTGTATCTGCATCCGGTCCTGCCCGGCGAGGTAGGCCCATTCGCCCAGGGCGACGGGGCCACCAAAAAGCGTCGTGGCGTTCAGGTGACCCAGCAAGGCGGAGTGCGCCGCCACATCAGCTGTCTCCCGCAGCACATGGATGTCTGGAATGGCAAAGACGGTTCGGCCGAGCTGCGCGGCCAGCGCGTTGACCTCGCCGTTGGGCGTGAT
>JABDIZ010000324.1 GCA_013003465.1 Rhodothermaceae bacterium | reverse complement strand
ACAGGGCGTAATCGAAGACGGGGCTCTCGAGGTTAGTCTGAGCATCGATGAGATCACACTCAAGGACCTCTTCCCGGGGCTCGACAAAACGTTCGCCATTTCCCTCAGAGGGCAAGACGTTCAGGGGATCGACACCATGGGCGATGGCTACCTCCTACTCCAGGACGGAGATATCGGAGACGGACGCGTATCGGCGGCGTTGCATGAGGGCGCCGTGGTACTCTGCCGCGTCTACCACGGCGAAGACGGCCTCCACCTCCAGCATACCGACGGGACCGAAAGTCAGGTAGATCCAGAGCACGATGACTTCAAGCTGCTCGGGCGCTATGCCGGGCACATCAACCGACACGGCCTGTTTCAGGCCCCCGGCACAGTCTACACCGAGCACGCCCTCAACGGTGCGACGGTGACTACGACCTAAACATTGTGTCCACTCTCTTCTCCGGCGTCGGTGCTCCCCAGCCCGACGCCGTTTCTTTAGGCTCCGAGCCGGGGAGCACCGACGCCCACACCATGCAGGAGCACACGCTCTCCGTTTACCGCACGGCCCGCTACTTCGCTCTGGGCGAGCCGTCCGACGCCGTGGAAGAAGTCTGGCTGGTGTGCCACGGCTACGGGCAGCTAGCGGCCTACTTCCTGCGCCACTTTCGAGCGGTGGAAACACCGAAGCGCCTCATCGTGGCCCCGGAAGGGCTCTCGCGGTTTTATCTGGAGAACCACCAGCGCGTCGGGGCCTCGTGGATGACGCGGGAAGCGCGCCAAGACGAGATCGACGACTACGTCCGGTTGCTCGACACGGTCTACGCGGACGTGCTGACCCGGGCCGAGCAAACGCGCGTGCGGCTCGTGGCCTTGGGGTTCTCACAGGGCGGGGCTACCGTTACCCGGTGGCTCGCCCACAGCCCGATGCTCGGAACGCCGCCCGCTGACCGGCTCGTGCTCTGGGGTTCGATCCTCCCGCACGACCTTGACCTGGAAGAATACGGGGCGTGGCTACGACGCGTTGGCCTCACGCTCGTCGTCGGCAACGCCGATGCGTATGCCACACCGGAGCGCATCGCCGAGCAGGAGGATCGGTTGCGCGATGCAGCGATTCCGTTCGAGATCGTCCGCTTCGATGGCGAGCATCGCCTCGACTGGGACGTGCTGCGTGGACTGGCGGAATAAGGCGGCGCAGTAGGATACAGCACCAAGATCGCTTCCAACCACTGGCTCCGTATCTTCTCGTCGGTCTCCATCCACCCTTGAGAGGTTTTACCGTGACGCACTCCGTTCGCTTTGTACCGGGCACCCTGCTCGCCCTCGCTCTCCTCACTGCTGGATGTGCCGGAAGCCGGATGCCGCCGCCCGATATGTCCGCTGCCCGCTCTGCGATCGCCGAAGCCGACCAGTCCGGGGCGGGTGAAGCCGCACCGCTCGCCCTCCGCAATGCTCGCCAGAAACTGGAGCAGGCCGAACGTGCCATCGAGAACGAAGACTACGAGACGGCCCGCTTCCTCACCGACCAGGCTCAGGTCGACGCCGAGCTCGCCGAGGCGAAGGCGCGTTCGGCGATGGCCACCACGGCGGTGGATGAACTGCGTGAAAGCATCCGCGTCCTGCGCGAGGAAATTAACCGCAGCCGACCCAACAGCGGCGGCCGATAGATGCCCCACGCCGCGCTCCCCTTCTCCCTACCGACCGATCCTGCCATGACCAAGCGCTCTCCCCTTCCGCTCGCCCTGTCCCTGTGCGCGCTCCTCGTCGCCGGTTGCGGCGGGCCGCCGCGCGCCAACCCTGCGCTCACCGATGCCCGAGAGGCCTATACCGCGGCGGCCAACGACGCGGCCACCGTCTCCAACGCTCCCGTGGCGCTCCAAGAGGCAGAAGAGGCCCTCCGCCGCGCCGTAGCAGTCTGGGAGGAGAAAGAGGACGCCGACAAGGTCAACCACTACGCCTACATCGCCCACCAGCGCGTCCGCATCGCCGAGGAGAAAGCAAAGCAGCGGGCCGCCGAAAAGGAGATCGAGACCGTCCGCAACGAGCGGCAGGCCGTCGTGCTCGAAGCCCGGGCCGCCGAGGCCGAGGCCGCCGAGCGCCGCGCCGCCGCCGAGCGAATGCGCGCCGAAGCCG
>JABDIZ010000315.1 GCA_013003465.1 Rhodothermaceae bacterium | reverse complement strand
GCCTCGACCAGCTCTAGACGGTCCCGGCACGGCCCACCGGTCGCGGGCCGGTTCGGCTGCTATTCCCCGGGCCCGGTGCGTGTGTGCGGCCTGCCCAGATAACCGGGCCGTCCCTCTTCTCCTCGACGGTGATTCCCCGCATGGCCACGATCCCTGCTGACGGCTCCTCGTCCGCTCGCTTTACATCCCGCTGGGGGCTCATCCTGAGTGTGCTCGGCATCGCCGTCGGGACCGGCAACATCTGGCGGTTTCCGCGCATTGCCGCATCGAATGCCGGAGACGACGGGGCGGGGGCATTCCTTGTCGCGTGGCTCGTGTTCCTGGTGGTCTGGAGCGTCCCTCTGATCATCGCCGAGTATGCGCTCGGGCAGCGCGGGCGGATGGGCGTCGTGGGCACCTTCGCACGATTGGCTGGCCCCAAATTCGCCTGGCTAGGCGCGTTTGTGGCATTCGTCGCCGCGGCCATCATGTGCTACTACAGCGTCGTCGCCGGGTGGTGCGCCTACTTTATGGCCTCGTCGGCGCTGCAGGGCCTGCCGGTGACGAGCGAGGCCTCGCTCGCCGCATGGGACGCGTTCCAGGCCTCGCCGTGGCCTATCGTGCTCCACGGCGGCATGATGGCGCTGGGCGTGGTGGCGGTGCGCGGTGGCGTGAGCACCATCGAGAAGGCCAACAAGATCTTGGTCCCGACGCTGCTCGCGATCGTACTGGTCGCCGTCGTCCGCGCCGTCACGCTGCCCGGGGCTGGGGAGGGCGTCGCGTATCTCTTCACGCCCGACTGGGGGACCCTGCGTGTGCCGTCGGTCTGGCTGGAGGCGCTGACCCAAAACGCGTGGGACACCGGAGCCGGGTGGGGCCTGATCCTGACCTACGCGGCCTACATGCGCAAGGAAGACGGGGTCGTGCGCAACGCGATCCTGACCGGGGTGGGAAACAACACCGTCTCTCTGCTCGCCGGGACCATGATCTTCGGCATCGCCTTCGCCGTGCTCGGCGCGCAGATGACGCAGCCCGAGATCCTGGAAGTGATGCAGACGAGTGGCGAGCGGGGGACGGGCCTCACGTTTATCTGGATGCCGGCCCTCTTTGCCGAGATGCCCCTCGGAGCACCGCTCGCGGTCCTGTTTTTCCTCGCGCTCACCTTTGCCGCGCTGTCCAGCCTGATCTCGATGATCGAGCTCTCGAC
>JABDIZ010000263.1 GCA_013003465.1 Rhodothermaceae bacterium | reverse complement strand
CCTTTCGACGCCTCGTCCGCTTCCACGTCTTCGGTTTCGGCTGCATCCGCCTCGTCACTTTCCGATGCATCCGTCGCCGGGGGCGCCGCTTCGGCTGGCGTCTCGGCTGGACTCGTTTCCTCGGGTGCAGCGGGACGCGTGACCGGGCGAGCCGATGACACGCCGAGGTCGTCGAACTCCACCTCGGGCTCTTCCCTCTGCGCGCTGCGCACTGACACGCGAACAGGCTCCTCCACAGGCTCCTTCTTCGCAGGAAGGGGACTGCGGGCCACGGCCGTCGGCGCGCTGATCTCGTCCTCCCAAGGCTCGTCGGTCAACTCCTCTGACGGGGCAGACGGCGCGTCGGCCGAGCGGGTGCGCACTGCGGAGAGCCCCAGGCTCTGCAAGTCGTCCCCGTAGGCCGAGGTCGTCGTGGACGCAGCGACCCGCTGGCGGCTGCGCGCCCATCCTACGGCCACCAGCCCCAAGGCTGCCAGCGCGAGCAGCAGGCCGATGAGGAGCCATGTGGAGAGGGCGACGAACACCTCCATGGGAATGGCGTGAACAGCGGCGCCTCGTGCGTGACGCTGCTGTGATGCTTGAGGTGGGTGAGTGCGCGCAATCTATCGGCATAGGCGCCCCAAAGACAACCGCGCCTCTGACGGCCAGAAAGGGGCCACCATGAGGCCTCCCGCGGCCCTACCTTCGGACCGCTTCTACTTCACCCGATTCCCCCACCTGTGGACACCTACTACAAGCCTGAACACCTGCCTCGCTTCGGCGAGATCGCGGAGGGCAGCCAGCCTCTCGCCGACGCGTTCTTTTCCTACTACGGCAAGGTCTTCGAAGACGGTGCCCTGACGGCCCGCGAGAAGGCGCTCATCGCCCTCGCCGTGGCCCACACGGTCCAGTGCCCCTACTGCATCGACGCCTACACGTCGGACTCGCTCGCCAAGGGAGCGGACCTCGAACAGATGACGGAGGCCGTCCACGTAGCCTGCGCCATCCGAGGGGGCGCTTCGCTCGTCCACGGCATCCAGATGCTCGATCAGGCCAAGGCGCAACTGATGTAGGCGACGCAAACCTGCTCCCTACGATTCTCACAGAAGGGTGGAATGCGCCCTCACGACAGGATCCGAACGGCCGGGCCGTTGTTTGTTGCACCGATCAATACGGAACCCTGATCTTGAGTGCCGGACGCACGCGCTCGATAACATCTGCTGACGCCCCCCTGCGGCCTACGCGCGGCCGCTCCCCTTCCTCCCCTGCATGTCTGATTTCTCCCTTTCATCCGGCGACGGCGCCGCCCTGGCCCTGCCCATCCTCGAAACCGTCCAGGATGGCCCGAAGCGCACGACAAGCCTCCACGCGCGGCGGGCACCGCTGACGGCGCCCGCTGCCCAACTCCACGCCCTCGACGCGCTCGCCCTCACCGACGGCCCCACCGGCACCGGCAGCTTCGAGGCGGACCTGGCCGCTGTGGGCTGGGGTGACGGACTGCGCCCGGCACCGCTGGAAATCTTCCAGATCAACGTCGGCAAGCTGTGCAACATGACGTGCCGCCACTGCCACGTGGACGCCGGGCCCGACCGAGTGGACGAGAACATGGACCGTGAGACGGTCGAGGCCTGCCTGCGCGCCATCGACGCCTCAGGCGCCCACACGGTCGACCTGACCGGCGGCGCCCCCGAACTCAACCCGCACTTCGCGTATCTCGTCGATGAATGCGTGGCGCGCGGCCTCCATATCATCGACCGCTGCAACCTGACCATCCTCACGACGCGGCGCTACCGGCACCTCCCGGCCTGGTTCGCGGAACGGAGCGTGGAAGTGGCCTGCTCACTGCCGCACTACCGCCAGCTCGGCACCGACGCGCAGCGCGGCGACGGGACCTACGCCAAGTCCATCGAGGCGCTCCAGGCGCTTAACGCCGCAGGCTACGGCCAGGGCGATCCGAAGCGAGTGCTCACGCTCGTGACCAACCCGGTAGGCGCCTTCCTGCCCGGCAATCAGGCTTCACTCGAAACGGAGTGGAAGGCCGCGCTGGCGCGCAACCACGGCGTCGCGTTCGACCGGCTGTTCGCGCTCACCAACCTCCCCATCTCGCGTTACCTGGAGTGGCAGTTGGAGAAGGGCATGGTGGAGGCCTACATGGAGCGCCTCGTGAGCGCCTTCAATCCCGCCACCCTTGATGGGCTGATGTGCCGCAACACCATCTCGGTGAGCTGGGACGGCCGCCTCTTCGACTGCGACTTCAACCAGCAGCTCGAGATCGAAGCCGTGGTTCCAGCGATGACACGCCCGCACGTCCGCGACTTCGATCTCGCGGCGTGGCAGGCGCGGCGCATCGCTACGGCGCGGCACTGCTATGGCTGTACCGCGGGGTCAGGCTCCTCATGCGGCGGCGCCACGGTGTAGCGCGGGAGACCCGCAGGCAAGCCTCCCGCGCCGCGTCCTAGAGAATATCGTCGTGGCCCATCATGCCGTCGAATTCCACTTCGACGCCACCGACCCAACCCGCTACGAGGTTGTAGATGAAGGCGAAGATCAGCCCGCCGACGAAGCCCATGATGGCGAACATGATCGGGTAGATGATGACGGCAGCAAAGCCGACCCCGGCGAGCGGAGCGGCATCACCGACCTGGGAGCCAACGAGCGCGAAGAAGCACCCGGCAGGCAACCCGATGAGCAACCCCATGAGGCCGTAGACGACGGCGTAGACCTTGGCGAGCGAAATCGGCTCGATGTGCGTGAGAACCATGAGGCCTCCGTGTGATTGGATGAGCAGGGCAACGCTCTAGTGTAGGGTGCGCGCCCCCAATCGTTCAACTTTCAGGGCCACCTGCCCTGGCTGTATTCTCCGGCAGCCTACTCTCTGCCTCCATGCTGCGCTACGAAGAGGATTCACCGCCTGAACCGCTCCACCCCTTTGTACAGGACCTCTGGTCGTTCACCGTCCCGGCTGCGCAGCCTCCCGGCCTGCACCACATCCCGCCTGACGGCTGCGTCTCGCTGGTGGTGACCAAGAACGACGAAGAGGTTCAGGTGGTTGTGGTCGGCCCGCATGTGAGCGACCTCGCGGTCCCCGTCTACGCAGGGGCGCAAACCCGTGGACTGCGGATGCGTCCGGAGGCCGCCGGGATCCTGGTCGACTTCGACCCGCGCCTGTGGATCGACCGCACGGGGCCGCTCGCTCTTGCCAGTACGGCCCTCGCGGAAGCCATCGGCCCGATCACGGTAGGCGTGGAGCAAGGCTTTCGCCAGTTCATGGCGGTTCTCGTGGAGCGAGCCTCGCATACCCCGCCCCCTGATCCCCTCGTGATCCGAGCCGTTCGCAGAGTCGAGGCCGCCATCGGGGATCTGCGTGTCGGTAGTCTCGCGCGAAGCCTCGGAGTCAGCATGCGCACCTTGCAGCGGCGCTTCGCTGCGGCGACGGGCCTGACGCCAAAGCAGTTCATCCGCGTGCGCCGCTTCCGATATGCCGTGGCGAACGTGTTACAGGAGGAGCCGGAGGCCTGGGGCCGCGTAGCCGCCGAACACGGCTATGCCGACCAGGCCCACTTCGCCCGCGAGGTCGCCTCTCTCACCGGCGCGCCGCCGACGGCACTCCATGAGCGGCTCCGGCAGATTGAACACATCGGCGTTCGGCCATAGCCGGTGCGCTGTCGCGTTTGTTCAAGCACGCCACGCCTTGCGCCCCTATGCTGTGGAATCACGCACCCTGCTTGCCATGCGCTCGCTCCTGCTACTCACCCTCCTGATTCTGCCCCTCCTCGCCTACGCTCAGCCCGAGATGGACGAGACGCTCGAACCCTTCGCTTTCCTGGTCGGCCAGTGGGCTGGTCCCGCATGGCATATGACCCCGAGCGGTGAACGGCAATCGATCTACCAGACCGAACACGTGCAGCCGATGCTGAGTGGGACCATCCTTCTCATCGAGGGCACCGGGCGCGAAGACGGCCCCGAGGGCGGGATCGTCTTCCAGGCCCTCGGCATCCTTTCGTACGACGAAGCGATGGACCAGTACTACCTCGACGCCTTCCGCGACGGGCGGCACATCCGGGCCGAGGTCGATCCAGTGGAGGGCGGCTTCGACTGGGGCTTCGAGGTGGAGGGGCGGCAGATCCGTTACGCAATGCGACTCGCCGACGGGCGCTGGACGGAAAACGGCCACGTCACGCTCCCGGACGGCCGCGCCCTCCCCATCGTCGGCCTCGACCTGGAGCGCGTCTCCGACGAACCCTAGGCGGTCCGTAGCTCGTGCGCTCGGATGGGCTCCTACACCGCCGTGGCGCCTGCCTTATCCTCCGGGCTTTGGAACCAAGCCTCGATCCGCTCCGCAACGGCCAACCCCTCTTCCAGTGCGAGGTGCACGCGTCCCTTGCCCGCTGTGGCGTCGCCCGCGATAAAGAGCCCCTCCGGCTCCGATGCGCGCAGCGCAGCCCCGTTTACCTCTGCCTCGGGGAGGGCATAGCGCCAGCGCTGCGTGTCGGTGAAGAGCGGCGCGGGCAGCGGACCCCAGACCTCCTCAACAGACGGAATCGCCGCTGCGACCACTGCGGCCGGGTCGTCGTCGAAATGGTCCGCGGTCCAAGCCGCACTCATCTGAATGAGGAGGAGCGTCGCCCCTTCGGGAGCCCGTCCCGGCTTGTCGCTCTCGACGGCCAGCCAAGCAACTGGGTGCCTGCCGCCAGCTTCACCATGATCGACTGCGTTGACGTAAGCATAGGCAGGACCGGGCCGAACCAGCACCTCATCGAACCCGAGCACAACGCTGAACTGCGACCGGTACGGCACAGCCCGCAGGGCCAACACAAGCGGATCTTGCTCGGCTAGGCCAGTACTCCGTGCCAGCAGATCAGCGACCTGCGGGGCGGGTGCCGTCATGAGCACAGCGTCTGCTTCGACCGCCTCGCGATCCGTTTCGACAGACCACATGCTGTCGGTCTTTACGAGTCGTTCGGCGCGGGTCTGGAGGCGTAAGTCTAGCCCCGGTGTCGCATCACGAAGCCGATGTCCGAGTTCCGCAATACCGCCAGGGTACGTCCACTGTACCCCCGCACCCGCATGTGCTCGATCAGGCCGAAGGGTACCGTCGTCATCGAACGGCCACACGGGACGCGCGAGGTTCACAATATCCCCTGAAGGGAGGGCATCCCGCACGAGCCGGGCAGACGGCGCGGCGGGGTCTGGGCTGAGGTACTGCGCGCCATGGTCGTAGCGCCACCGGATGGTCTGTTCACCCATCGACACGTCGCGCCAGCGCGTGGCGGCGCGGCCGGAGACCCCCCGGCTCTTTTCGAGGACGACCACCTCCAGATCACTCGTACGGAGAGCGTACGCAGCGGCGAGACCAGTCGAACCGGCTCCGATGATTACGAGGCGCATGGCGGATGGGTGAAGGGCCGTGTCTCTCTGACGCCGTAAAGTGCGCCGGGTGTCCGAGGCTTCTCACGCTTTATTCCACCGCGGCATATCCGTCGGGCACCGGCACGAAGGTAGGAGCACGCGTCGGAATGGTCTTCGCGTCGGCGGGCAAGGCGATCGCTAGCAAATGGACTGGCGCCTCATAGCCCTCCGGGAGCGGGTTGGGCTCGGCCCAGACCGTGCCGCGCGTCGTCTCCATCACCACATGATCGCCTGCTCGGCCAAGCACATAGTCGCGCGTAAGAGGCACCTTGCCATCTGGCGTGTCGAGGATGTAGGCGGGGACGGCGAAGCCAGAGGTGTGGCCGCGCAGCTCGCGCATCAGTGACAGGCCCGTCTCGATGGGCGTCCTCAGGTGTGCCGTCCCGCCGATGAGTTGTGCTTGGTAGAGGTAGTACGGCCGCACGCGCATAGCCACGAGCCCCTCGCAGAGTGCCCGCATCGTCGCCACGTCGTCGTTGATGCCACGCAACAGCACGCTCTGATTGCCGAGGGGCACGCCTGCATCGGCGAGGCGCGCGCAGGCCTCAGCGGCCTCGGGCGTCAGTTCTTTGGGATGGTTGAAGTGCGTATTCAGCCACACCGGATGGTGCGTCCGCAAGACTTCGCACAACGCGTCCGTGATGCGGAACGGGTTGACGACGGGCAGCCGCGACCCGAGCCGGACGACCTCGACATGGGGAATCGCGCGCAGTTCGGAGAGCAGCCAGTCCAGGTTGGCATCGGAGAAGACGAGCGGGTCGCCGCCGGTGAGGAGCACATCGCGGATGGCGGGCGTGGCGCGGAGGTAGGCAAGCGCCTCGCGCAGTTCGTCTTTGCGCATCATGAAGTCAGCGTCACCGACCATGCGCTTGCAGAGGCAGTAGCGGCAGTAGACGGCGCACTCCGAGGTGACGCAGAAGGCGACCTTATCCGGATAGTTGTGGACGAGGTTCTTGACGGGCGAGTGCCCCACCTCATCGAGCGGGTCCACCACCCCCACGATGTCGGGCTCGACTTCGGCGTGTTGGGGAACAACATGCTGACGCACGGGACAGGTCGGATCGATGGCGTCCATCAGGCTCGCGTAGTACGGCGTGATGGTCCAGCGGAACAGTCCTTCGGTCGCAGCAATGGCGGCGCGCTCGCCCTCGGTCGGATGGATGTAGCGCTCCAGCGTGGCAAGATCGTGGACGCGGTGGCGCATCTGCCAGCGCCAATCGGACCACTCGGCCGCGGAAGCGTTGTGCTGAGGAAACGCCGTCACGGCCGGTCTACGCTGATGTCGGGATAGCGGCGATAGGCGCGCAGCACGGCGGGTTCTCGTGTCACCTCGAACGTCTCGCCGCAGCGGGCGCAGGCGAAGGCGATCTCCTTGGGCGTGGCCGAGACGCCCGTGAAAAACGCCACCCACGCCCCTACACCGTTCTTGAAACTCGGGCGGGCGAAGTGGTGGTAGCGGTCGTGCCCGCAGCGACAGGTGGGGCGCGAAGGGGTGGAGGGGCTCATGGGCTCGGCAACGCCGCGCCACGCCCGCTGGATTCCGAAGGCGGCGTGGATTTGCCGCTGGTCCCGCCCTTTCAGGCTGCTGCGAGCGGGCGGGGCCACTCCGGTCGCGCGGGCTCGGATGCCTTCTCCTCGATCGCGCGGCTCGGTGCGAGGGGCAGCGTGAGCGTGAACGTCGCGCCCTGCCCTTCCTCGCTCTCGACGGTCAGCATCCCGCCATGCGCGGCAGCCACGTCGGCGGCGAGCGAGAGGCCGAGGCCCGTGCCCTGGCCCGCGGGACGCGTTGTGAAGAAGGGCTCGAAGATGCGCTCGCGCACGGTCGCCGCGATGCCGGGTCCGTTGTCAGCCACCTCGACGGTGACGGTGGAGAAGCCGCGGCGCGTTCGCACCACGAGGGTTGGGGCGTAGCCGTCGTCCCCGGCACGCTCGCACAGGGCCAACAGCGCGTTGCCCACAAGGTTGCGCACAACGCGCCCGATCTCCTGCGGCGCCACGACGACCTCGCCCACCGCTGCATCGAGATCGAGCGAGAGGCGGCACTCGGTATCCGGGTACCGAACGCGGAAGCTCTCGTGCGCCAGCGTCGTGTGATCGGCGACGAGGCGATTCAACTCCACCACCTCGCGCACGCCCGGCCCGGGCCGGGCGTGCTCCAGCATGCCCTGCACGATGCCATCGGCGCGACGGCTGTGCTCTTGGATCTTCGCCAGGTTGTGCCGCAGATCAGCGGTCAGGTTCGTCAGTTCGGCGCAGGTCGCCGGTGGCACGGACTGGCACGATTGGATCACGACGACCTCCAGTTCCCGAAACAAGTCATCGCTGAGTTCAGCGAAGTTGCTGACGAAGTTGAGCGGGTTCCGGATCTCATGCGCTACGCCCGCCGTCAGGCGGCCGAGCGACGCCAGCTTCTCCTGCTGAATGAGTTGCGACTGTGTCGCGCGCAGCCGGTCGAAGGCATCGGCGAGGATCGCGTTGTTCTGCGTTTGCTGCCGCGCTTGCACGAAGGCGAGGCGCGCGTAGCGCTCGAGCGCGTACGAGGCCACCATCCCGCTCAGGTTCGCTGACAGCAGGAAGAACACGTTGTTGGCAAGCAGGTACGGCGGCGTCTCCTGCATGGCGGCTACGGCGATATACGCCGCAATCAAGACCCCACCGACTGCACTGGCCACGATGAAGCGCAGCCGCAGCAGCACATGGACGTAAACCAGAATCAGCGTGAGCCCGACGTAGTACTGGTAGTAGCCATCAGCGGTCTGGGCGAAGGCCACCATCGCCACCACGCCGAGTCCGCCGAGCAAGGGCACCGCCGCGAGGGCTACCTGCATGCTCCTCCGAAACGAGGGCGCGAAGGTGTAGGCGATACCGAGGGCGAGGACGGCGCAGGCCCCCGCACGTACGAGACGCACCTCCATCAACGACGAAGGCACAAGCCATCGATCGAGTAGACCGAATCCGGCGTATTGCACCAGCCCGAGCACGAGTGCCCACCGAACGAGGAGGAGCGAGCGCCGGACGTAGTCCACACGGAAGGCGGCCTCCAGGTAGTTGGACGAGAACCGGAGGGTGAACGGATGGAGGCGCGCGCGAGACATGGGGGGCGAGGCGGAAGAATGAGAGCCCTACGTCTTGTAAAGACGGATTGTTAGCCCCACCCCTAATCTGCTCATCAAATCTTCAAGCGTGGCAGGGCTGCGCGAACCTCGCTTGGGCCTTGCTTGCTTCTTTTCAAGGCTCGCTCTAGGCGCGTCACACTCTCACTTTGCTTCGACCTGCTGGTTCCTTCAAGCCCTACCGTTCGGGCATCAAAAACGACTGTTGAGACCCTCCCTTACTTCCTACGTTTCAGGCGGTCCAAGCCACGCGCGAGCACATCGGCGAGAAAGATCTCGTAGGACTGCCCGGCCAGCTCGGCGAGGATGGCAAAGGTCCCGTCGGGCGCAAAGGTCGGGAGCGGGTTGATCTCCAGAAACCAGACACGGCCGTCCGGGCTCACCCGGAAGTCGCTACGCGAGAAGTCGTGACAGCCGAGGGCGTCGTGGGCAGCGAGCGCCGCGCGCTGCAACCCGAACTCCAGCGCCGGGTCGATGGGAATGCCGGGGTGGTAGTCGAAGGGCGCGTCGGGGTCCTCGTGGCGTTCAAGCGCGTGCAGACCGATGCCGGTCGTCCGCTCCGTGGCGCGCTGCAAGACGGGCAGCGCCTCCGGCGGGTTGTGCCCGATGACGCCTACCGTGAACTCCGCGCCCTCTACAAAGGCCTCGATCAGGACATCCTGCCGGTAGAGCGCCACTTGCCGCGCAACCTCCGCCCGCAGTTCCTCTCGGGTATCGCACCGGCTCGTCGGGGCGATGCCTTTGGCCGTGCCCTCGTAGCGCGGCTTGACGAACACAGGCATCAGTTCGTCACCGGTCAAGTCGGCCGCGCCACGCACGACGGTCCACGTAGGCGTCGCCAGCCCGGTAGCTTCGGCGACAAGCTTGGTGAGGTGCTTGTCGAGCGAGACCGAGAGCGCGAGTGCGTCGGAGCCGATGCACGGGACGCCCGCGAGTTCGAGCAGGACGGGCACGTGCGCCTCGCGGTTGCGGCTCCCGTACCCCTCCGCGATGTTGATTGCGCCGTCGAGGTTGAGATCGCCCTCCTGCATCCGAGCCAGCAGGGCCGCCGCGTTACCGAGCCGCACAGGCGTATGGCCGAGGTGCTGCACTGCCGCTTCGAGGGCGAGGATGGTGCGCTCGGGCTCGTACTCCGCATCCCAATCGGGTGGTGCGCCCGGCGGCGGCTCCCGCTCGCCGAACCGATCGTAGACGAGTCCAATCCGGAAGCTCACGAGCGCGCGCGCGAGGCGTTATGGCGCCTTAGCTCCACGTCGTCCACATCCGGCAGATTGTCGAACACCTCGCCCAGTGCCGATGGGGCCCGTTCTCCGTCTCGCTCGGCCTCTGAAGCCCTTTCGGTCGTCATGTCTGGCACGGCTTCGTCGTCCCGAATAATCGCCGCGATGGCGTCCACCACCTTCTCGACCTCTTCCAGTTTTCCCTGGCGCCAGCGTCGATCCAGTGCCTCAATGGATGGGAACGCCACCAGAAACAGGAGCAACAGCAGGGGCACGAAGGCGACGGGGGCCAGCGGCGTGGCAGGGATCAGGATGGCCGTCAGCAGGAGCGCGACCGTGGCGCCGTAGCCGATCCCCTCGGCGCGCGGGCTGCCCATCCCCACCCGGCGTTGAACGCGAACGTGCTGTACCCCCTCGATGGAGCGAATCGTGACGGTCGTGCTGACGCCGAGGCCGGTGGTATGCCGCCACTCGCGCATCGTCCCAAGTTCCTCGGTGACGCCCGGCCCGAACTGCGGCCCCTGACCAAACGACCCAGAAAGGTCGCTGGAAAACTGCTTGCGCAGACGCAAGACGACGCTCTCCCACTCTGTGTCGGAGAGGGTGCCCGGCACCGTGCGTTCGACGAAGACATGCGTGCTCGTCTGCCCGGCCACGTCGTGCGGGCTGAGGCCCGTCTCGGCCTCGCGCGCCGCCACGCGTAAGAACTTCGGGTCAATGCCCGACTCGGCAGCAATCTGCTCTAGCTCCGCGAGGGTCAGCCCATGACCACCGTCCTCATCGGACGAAGCCTGTAGATGCGCAGCGCGCTCTAGCAGGGCCTTGATTTCGCGCTCAGTATAGGTGCGTTCGTTCATTCGGTCGTGCGAGTCCTCATGGTGGAGGCCTGCGCGTCTTCCGGCGCATCAGGCAGAGCGTCGAGGTCGAGGCGAGGCGCTTCCGCTTCTGAAGCCTCTCCCATCGATTCGGGGGGTGCGGCAACTGGGGTGCTGTTGCTGCGTGCGATCAATTCGATGCGGTCCATTTCATGCTCCAGAGCGCGGCGCTGGCGGCGATCCCAATAGGTAAAGCCCCCGTACGTAAAGCCGACCGTAGTAGCGGCCAGACTCAGAGTAGCGAGAAGGCCTTCGCCCATCTCTGGCACTCCAGCGAAAGCCAGTACAGCAAAGATGATCGCGGCGGCGAGATAGAGTACGTTGGTGAAGGCGAGCAGCCGCACGAAGTCGCGTACGGACTGATGCAGAACCAAGCGTGTGGTCCCGTCCGGGAGGGGCTCCAGTGTGAAGCGCGTCGCGACGTCGCGACGAAGGCCACGCCCGACAAAGGTCCACTCGCGCACACCACCCACCTCGCCAACCGCCCCATCATTCTGGAAGTGGCGCCGGAGTTCAGCCACCATCCGTGCCCATGCTGTATCCGATACGCGCCCTGGAAGCAAACGGGTTCGGGTGATCTCGACAGGTACGCCAAAGAAGTCACCCTCACCCTCTGGTTCCAGGTCCATCTCTGCCGCGATGGCGGCGAGGTGCATGGGGTCGATGCCCGATTCGGCAGCGACACGCTGCGCCTCCTCCAGCGTCAGGCTCCCCTCCAGGGCATCATCGGCACGGCGGACCGCTTCCTGGCGCGCCGCGGCACGCTCAAAGAGCACATGCAGTTCGGCTTCGGTGTAACGACGGGATTCAGTCATGACTCAGCTACGGGTACGCCAGGACGAGGATGCGTCGCGCGCGGCCTCGGGCGTGTCCGGCAAGGCATCCAGATCGAGCGCCGAGCGAGAGTCGGCTTCGGGAGTGTCCGTGCTATCGGACGAGGCCGTCGCTGCTGCATCGCGGGTGATCAGTTCGATGCGGTCGAGGGCGCGCTCGAAGCGCTCCCGCTGCCTCTTGGCATGGGTGCGCGTCCAGAGTTGCATGGCTGTGAACATGGTCGCCGCGAACACGAGGAACATCACCGGCACACCCAACGGCAACTCACTCGGTGGGCCGAAGACACTCAGGGCACCAGTAAAGGCTGCGACAAGCACGTAGATCCCGGAACTAATGGAGAAACCCAGCACCGCGCCGCGCATGCTCTGATCAATCGTCACGCGCGTCCCGTCAGCGCTTGGGGTCAGCGTCACTTTAACCTGCCGATCGCGACTCCCCTGCATTGACGGCACGGTCCACTCGCGGATGCGCCCGACCTCGCTACTGATCCCGTCCTTCTTGAACATACGCCGCAGTTCAAGCACGATACGCTCCCAGGTCTCATCAGGCACCGGGGTAGGCAGCACACGCTCGGCGTGAAGCGCCGTCGGCATACCGAGGAAGGTGGACGACGGAGCAGACGCGGAAGCATCAGCCGGTAAGCTGGTCGCGGCAGCCGCGATGTGTGCGGGGTCGATACCCGCCTCGGCCCCGATGCGCTGCAACTCCTCCAGCGAGAGTCCGGCGCGGCTTGCATCCTCTGCTCGACGCGCCTCTTCCTGCCGGGCCGCTGCGCGCTCGAAGATGGCGTGGACCTCCGCGTCCGAATATCGCTTGCCCGTGCTCATAGGCCTAAAACTAGTGCACGTAGCTCCCGGCGTTCACGTCGATGGTGGTGCCGGTAGCGTGGTCGGCGAGGCCCGAGGCGAGCAGCACCACGAGTGGCGCGATGTCCTCCGGCTCGGTCATGCGCGCGAGCGCGAGGTCGTCGGTAGCGTAGGCTTCGCCGTAGCGGTCGATGAAGGGCTGTGCCATGTCCGTCCGCGTGAACCCCGGTGCGATGGTAAACGCCGCGATGCCCTGCTTGCCGTAGCCCCGCGCGATGGACCGCGTGAGCGCGACCACGCCTGCCTTTGAGGCGGCATAGGCGAGATACTCGGGCGCGTCGCCTCGGAAGGCAGCGCGGCTGGCAAGGGTGACGATCCGCCCGCCGCCCTTCTCGGCGAAATGCGGCACCGCCGCCTGGCACAGCACACCGACAGCCGTCAGATTTGCCGCCATCGTCCGATGCCACACGGCCAGCCAGTCGTCCAGCGGCGCCTCAGGCGAGGCCGGTTCGGCGATGGCGGCGTTGTTGACGAGCGCATGCACGCGGCCGAAAGCCCCGACCACCTCGTCCCAGAGCCGCCGCGCGGCGTGGGGGTCTGTGAGGTCAGCCTGGAACGCCTGCGCCCCGTGCCCGAGCGCGGAGGCCAGCGCCTCCGCCGTGTCGCGGCTCTGGTGGTAGTGGACGGCCACCGTCGCGCCCGCTTCGGCACAGCCCTGGGCGATGGCTCGCCCGATGCCCCGGCTCGCCCCGGTGACCAGGAC
>JABDIZ010000250.1 GCA_013003465.1 Rhodothermaceae bacterium | reverse complement strand
TCGTAAGCGTTGCTATCGTGACCGGCCTCGCCGCGCTGAGTGCCTGGGCCTGGGTACGGCTGCACTTCGCGACGTTCGAGTTCGTCCTGCAGGTCTCCAGCGTACTCCTCGTGCTGGGCACGCTGGGGGCGATGGTCGTTAGCATCCGCCAGGCGCGACGCTTCCAGCGGCTGGCCGCGGTGGTGCCCCTTCGGCACCGGGCGGCCCGGCGAGCGGCTCGGGCCCACTGGTCCGTCCTTGGGCTCTTCAGCCTGCAACTCACCCTGGCCCTTATCAACGGCCTCGTCGTCGCCGAGATCGTGTCGCCGCTCGTGCTGTGGCGAAGCACCCTGGTGATCGAGTTAGTCATCCTCCTCGGCTTCGTGATCGTGCTCATCAACCACGCGCCCGAGCCAACGACGGTGCAAGCGAAGCTGGTGGGACTTGGCTTGGCCACGGTGTTGCTGTTCCTGGGCCTGACGAGCACTGCCGTGCTACGCCCCCTGGAGATCGCGGCGAACGCGGGCAACGTCCTACCCGATTCGATCCGCGTCCGCGCCGAGCCCGATGGCACGGGCGGCTACCGCCTCGCCGAGCAGCCGTACCTGCGGTACGATACGACGGGGGCACAGGCGATCGTGCCCGGTGAGCAGCCCGCGGGGGCCCGCCTGCCCTTCGCCTTCCCGCTCGGCGCCGACGCATACCAGCGAGCCTTTTTCACCAATGGCGCAGTCCTCCTCTTCCGCGAAGCGCCCGTCACCGTGACGCTCGAAATGATCCTCCGCGACGAAATTCCGGTGCTGGCGGCCTTCAACGTGCCCAGCCATCCGTCCGGCCCCGTGCGCATCGTGCGGCGCCCCGACCGCGTCGTGTTCACGTGGACCTCGCTCGATCTACTCGCGCACCGGCTGACGCATCAGATCGTCCTCTTTGCCGACGGCGCGTTCGAGATGGCCTACGAGGGCGCGACCCCTCCTCCTCTCGCGGGCGGCACGGGCGTGCACCTCGGGCCCGGCTCCACCGCCCGCTTCGTCAACACCATGGAGGCGCTGCCGCTCGTGCTTCCGGACGGGACGGGCTTCGTGGACGACTACCAGGCGCGGTACCGCGCCCATTCGCACCGCCTCAGCCTCCGCTTCATCGTCATCGTGCTGCTGGCGACGGGCTTCGTGCTGGTGCTCTTTCCCGTCTTCCTCCGCAGCGGCATCCTCCGCCCGCTGGCCGCCCTCCTGACCGGCGTCGAACGCGTGCAGCTGGGCAACCTCGACGCTCGGGTGCCGCCGATTGCCAACGACGAGTTCGGCGTCGTGAGCCAGGCCTTCAACCGCATGACGGGCTCCGTGCAGCACGCGGAGACTCGGTTACTCGCCTACGCCGAGCAACTCGAAGACCGGGTGATGGAGCGCACCGCGGCGCTAGAGGCGACCAACCACAAGCTGCTGGAGAAGCGCACCGAGTTAGAGCGCTCCCTCCGCGAGCTGCGCGCTACGCAGGACCAACTGGTGCAGGCCGAAAAGCTGGCCTCACTCGGGCAACTCACGGCCGGGATCGCCCACGAGATCAAGAACCCGCTCAACTTCGTCAACAACTTCGCCGAACTGAGCGTGGACCTCGCCGACGAACTCGACGGTGAACTCGGCGCGCTGGCGCAGCGCCCGAACGACGAAGCGCTCCCGGAGCTTCGCGATTTGCTGCACGACCTCAAGACCAACGCGGCGAAGATTCAGGAGCACGGCCGCCGCGCCGACCGCATCGTGCGGGGGATGCTGCTCCATGCCCGGGGGTCGCGGAGCGAGCGCACCCCAGCTGATCTCAACAGCCTGCTCGTGCTTGCGGCCGAAGCCGCGCAGGGCAGCTTCCGCCAGCATGAGCCCGGCGCGGCGTTCACCGTCGAGATCGATCTCGACCCGACGGTCGGCGAGGTTCCGGTCGTGACCGAGGGCTTCATGCAGGTGGTCGTCAACCTGCTCGACAACGCCTTGTATGCTGTGGCGCACGACACGCCGCGGGGCGACGGCGCTCCGCCCCGCATCACGCTCCGCTCGCGCCGTCTGGAGGGGCACGTCGAGGTCCACGTCGAAGACGACGGCCCCGGCATGGACGAGGCGACACAGGCGCGCCTGTTCGAGCCCTTCTTCACCACGAAGCCGCCCGGCGACGGCACCGGCCTCGGCCTCT
>JABDIZ010000202.1 GCA_013003465.1 Rhodothermaceae bacterium | reverse complement strand
GTTTTCGCGACTCTACCAGTTGTCAAACGGACGGAACCCCTCCTCTACATGCTTCGATACGGTGCGACGGTGTATTCAGCGATAGCAGGCCTGCTTGCAGTCCTGCTGCTCGCCACGGCGATGGTGTTTCAGCCCTCTGAACTCACCACCCTCGGCCGTCCAATGTCCAATGCCGAGTTGACCGCCGCGCAAGCTGCTGAGGCCGAAGCCCCTGCGTTCTCGCCCAACACGGTGAACGACGAGGTGCTCTGGCTCGCCCGCGCCATCTACTCCGAGACCAAGCGACCGGAAGAGCAGGAACTCGTCGCGTGGGTCATTCGCAACCGCGTGGAGACGGAGTACCGGGGGCAGGTGACGTTCCGGGGCGCTGTCCTCGATCCGTTCCAGTTCAGCGCCTTCAACCCCGGCAGCGCCAAGCGGCGGCATTACACCAACCTGACGCCGACATCGCGCGCCCGAGGCTGGACGCGCGCCCTGGAGATTGCCCACAACGTGTATTACGCGGCGTCCGAAGAGCGCCCCTTCCCGCGCCAGACGCGCCACTTCTATAGCGAGCGCTCGATGCTCGGCGGCGCCCCCGACTGGGCCCGCGGCAAAACGCCCATCCGCGTCACCACGCATCGTATTGATGCGCGCCGCTTCCGCTTCTACGCGAGCATCGCGTGACCCCCAAACCTGAGTAGCGTAATGCCGCGCCGTAACGCGGCCAGTCGCTTGAGAGGCGAGCCCCGTAAGGCTCGCCTCTCGCCGTTTAAGGCCATCACGCGAAGTGGCGACTATCTTCGGGCACTCCACCACGGATAACCATGCCCCTCGTCCCCCCGCGCCTGCGCAGCCTGGCGCTCGGCCTACTCCTTGTTGCGGGCTGCACCGGCCCCCTCCAGCCCGTCTTTCATGCGGAGGCGCCGGTTGGGCCCGAGCCGCACCCGGCCTCATACTTCACTGTCGGAACGCCCCCGGTGTACACGACGGAGGGCGTCCGCATCGGGACGTTCAACGGGGAGTTCCTCTTCGATGGCCGCGACGGCGATGGCGGGGCCACGTTCGCCTGGAAGGACGACTCAGCGGCGGCGCGCGCCCACATGGAGGACGTGGCGGCGGTCATCCGCACCCTCGATGCCGACCTCCTCTTGATCCCCGAGACGGAAAACCTCGGCGTGCTGGAAACCATGACGGCGGAGATGCTCGCAGGCCTCGGCTACACGCCCTACCTCGTGAACGGCCAGGACAGCTTCACGGGGCAGGATGTCGGCCTCCTCTCGCGGCTGCCCATTGAGGAAGTAGGCCGCATCAACGAGCGCGCTCCCGTTGGCCTGTCCAATCAGACCTACGGCGTCTCGAAAAACCTGTGGGCGCGGCTCACGCTCGCGGGCGTGCCCACCACGCTCGTGGGCGTGCACTTCCTCGCTCGCCCCGATGACACCGAACGCAAGGACCGGCGCGAGGCGCAGGCCGAGGTCATCCGCCGCTTCATCGCACAGGAAGCGGCCGCGGGCCGCGCCATCGTGGTCCTCGGCGACCTCAACGACTTCGACGACGTGACGCTCGATGCCCGCGCCTCCCGCCCCATCACCGACGTGCTCGCGCGGATCAAGCGCGCAGGCCCCTCGCCCGACGACGACCTCACCAATGTGCTCGGCGAGGTGCCGCAGGCTCGGCGCTTCACGGCCCTCTACGACCGTAACCGGAACGACGAGATCGAGGAAGGTGAACTGAGCGCCATCGATCACGTCCTGCTCTCGCCTGCGCTTTACACCCGGCTACGCGAGGTGCACTTCGTCCATGCCCACGACCCGCGCGTCGTCAGCGATCACTTTCCCATCATCGTGACGCTGGCCGAGTAGCCTCGTACCGGAGGATGGATCTTCGCGGACAGAAGGTTCATACAACGGAGCCCGGCCTTTCTGATGAAGGCCTTGCCTCTCTTTTTTCCTCCCTTCCCCATGGATGCTTCGACGCGCTCGCATGCGCCCGCCCCGGACCTATGGACCCGCGCGCTTGACGGCGACCGCGATGCCTTTGAGGAAGCCATCGGCCCGCTGCAGCAGGACCTGATGGACTTCGCCCGGCGCCAGGTCCGCCTACACCGCCGCCTGGGCCAGCTCAAGCGCGACGAACTCACCCCTGAGGAGTTGGCTGGCGAAGGCCTGATCGCTGCCTACCAACGCCGGGCGCGCTACAACGCCGACCACATGCGCTTTCGGACGTGGCTGCTCGGCATCCAGCACCGCGCCCTCGCCCGGATGCTGCGCCGCGAAGCCCGCTACGCTGCGCGTAAGGCATTCTCGATCAACGCCGAGGTGCCGCAGAACGAGACGCGGGATGCCGTCGAGGAAGCGCTCTTCGAGTTTCGGATGCCGTACGACGTGACAACGTACGACGAGTTGATTGCGGGCTCGGCCCCCGGCGACGTGGAAATCCGTTTGGACGAGAACGGGCACGCCCTGGGTCAGTTGTCGCCCGAGGAGCGCGCCTACATCGAGCGCGGCGACTTGGACCTCCCCACCGAATCGCGGGAGATCGTGCTGTTCCACGATGAGTTTGCCCTGACGCTGCCCGAGGTCGCCCAGATTCTCGACTACTCGCTCAAGGACACGGCGCAGTCGCTCAATCTGGCGCGCACTACGCTCCGCGAGCAGATCGGCTCGACCGAGGACCTATCCGAGCCGAACGACGGCATCGACTCGTACACGGGCGATCCCATCGCCTGATTGGTTGCTCCCCTTCCCTGGTTTCTTCCTCTCTATCCCTCCGCTATGAGTTCCCTCTCGCCTCAACGCCGCGACGCCCTCCTCGCTGAACTGCGCACCCGCACCAACGCACCCGGCTTCCATTTCCTCGACGCCGACCACCTGCAGCGCCTCAACGAACTCGAATCCAACGGCGCGCCGGTCGTGAGCCTCTATATGGGGTTGACGCCCGAAATGCGCATCGGTGACGCGTGGGAGATTGCGTTCAAGGAGCTGCGCTCTGCCGCCCTCTCCGATGCACAGGCGAACGGACACGAAGCGGCCGTCGCCGCCGAGTTGGACCGTATTCATGCGGCGCTGAACAACGGCCTCCCCCGTACCGGCCGCGGCGTCGCCTTCTTCGCCTGCCAAGCCATCGGGCTGTTCCGGCAACTGGGCGTGGCCATCGCGATGCCCAACGACGTGGAGGTGGCCCCGCGCCCGTACGTGCGCCCGCTCGCCCGCGTCCGCGACGAGCATGACCGCTTTGTGATCGCGCTTGTCTCGGCACACAAGAGCCGCTTCTTCTTCTCCCAGATTGGCCTCGTGGAGGAAGTCTACGTGCTCGAAGGCGAAGAGCTCGCCGTCACCGACTACGCCTCCAAGGATCAGCGGCAGGACATGAAGGCGGAGTTGAAGAAGGACCAGGCCCAGCGCTCAGCGCATGCCCTGCAGTTGATCGCCAAGACGCTCGGCGCCCGCCACATCATCTACGCCGCCCCGGCTGACATGGAAGCCTCGTTCCTCGATGGGCTCAACCAGCAGGCGCGCGAGAAGGTAGCGGCCTCGTTCCAGTGCGCCATTCACGCCTCGACGGCCGAGGTCGCCGAGAAAGCGGAAGCCGTGCAGCGCCAGGTCGAGGCCCGTGAGGAGATGGAAACCGTCGCGCGGGTGCGCGAGTCCATCCCGGCCCGTGCCGTCGCCGGACTCGACGAGGTGCTCGACATGCTCAACCAGCAGCGCGTGCTGACGCTGCTGGTCAACGACGACCTCCGCATCCCCGGCGGCGTGGACTCCCAGACGGGCATGCTGACGACCCTCACCGAGGGTACCTACCCGCCGACGGGAGGCGCCATCCACCCCGAGGATGACCTCTTCGAGGTGATGATGGAGCGGGCGCTCCAGCAGGGCGCGAGTCTGGAACTGGTCCGCTCGGAGGCGGCCAAGGACGCACTCGCGCAGCACGGCCCCAGCGCCGCACTGCTGCGGTTCTGAGGGAAATAGGGAATGGGAAATAAGGAGGTACTGGCCTACCCCGTTCCCTACGCCCCATTTCCTATAGCCCGAATCCAGCGCGGATCATGAACAGGCTCACCTTGTACTCGTTCGAGGTGCCTCCCACGCCGACGGCATCCGCGAAGCCGGTCACATCGAGCGCGTAGCGCACCTCTAGGAAACCATTGGGACCGACGAGCGGTGGATCGAAGGCCACGCCCACGCCCGCATTGACGGCGACGTTCATGGACTTGGTGCTCACCACATTCCCATCATCCCCGATAGGAAATCTGAATTCCGGGCCGAGCAGCGCATAGCCCTTCACCACCGGCGTGGGCGTTTGGAATTTGATATCCACCGGGATGGCGACAAAGTTGGCGGAGGCCGTCCCACCGCCCACCTCCACATCACCGGCGCGAAGGTAGAGCAGCGCCGGACGCAGCGCGAGCGGCCCGAAGCCGAGATCGGCATAGATGCCGACGTGGAAACCCGTCGAGTTACCCAGTTCGGCACCGGCGACGTCGTTGAGCGAGCCGAAGTTGACGCCGCCGGTCGCGCCGAAGGACGGAATCAGTTGAGCCGATGCGGCGGGTGCAACGAGCAGCAGCGCGGCCAAGAAGGCCAGGCGGAAGAGGAGCATAGGAGGAGTCAGGTGGTGGATGTGATGGGCTCGGACAAAGGGGTGAGCACCACATGAAAGCGCGCACCGGCCTCCGGGATCCCGTCGCCATCGATCCGTGTGGCCGTATAGCCCAACGGGCCTAGTTCACGGGCCACGAACCCGGCGAAGTCGGAAATGGCGTAGTGCACTTCGCAGAGCACGGTCGGCCGGTGTTGGCGCAGCGTGTCTTTCATGCCGAGCAACACCCGCTCCTCCGCGCCTTCCACGTCGATCTTGACGAAGTCCGGTGGGGGCTCCTCGGCGGTCGAGACGAAGGCGTCCACCGAGATCACAGGGACGAGTTGGCCGGGCTGTTCGCGATCCTCACCGAGGCGGAAGGTGACCGGCCCAGTCCCCGTCATCAGCCACTCTTCTCCAGGCCGATCGGCCACGGCCGCTTCAATGACATGAACCTGATCGAAGGCATTGAGCCGTGCGTTGTGGCGCGCCGCGGCGGCCGTCGCCGGAAACGGCTCGAAGGCCACGACGCGCCCTGTCGGTCCCACCAAGCGGGCCGCGAGAATCATGTAGAAGCCGATGTTGGCCCCGAGGTCGTACACGGTGTCGCCCGGCCGGATGCGTTCGGCAAAGGCCTCTTGCAGTTCGGGCTCGGAGGTGCCGAGCAGATACCCCGCCACGGCGCCATCGCCCTGGAAGCGCAGCCCGGTCCCTACGCCGTAGCGAATGACGCCCTCGCCCGTAGCCACGCGCCCGGCCGCACGCCGGATGAGCGGACCGAGCACCGGCACGCGGTACTGGAGCCGCCCGATGAAGCGGAGGGCAGGCGGCGGGAGCAGACGAGCGGCGAGACGAGCAAACATGAAGGCGACGGGGTGCTGCCGACCTGGATTCAGCAGTAGGGCAACCTCGCACCCTCCTCTGGAGTTGGCAGGCCAGAAAATAGCCGATTCGTAATGATTGCTCGGGCCACCGAGTTGTAGGCTGCACGCCCGTCGCTTCCCTTCGTCCCCTTCCCGTATGAAAATCGGCATCACCTGCTACCCCACCTTCGGCGGCTCCGGCGTCGTCGCCACCGAGTTGGGCAAGGCGCTCGCCGCGCGCGGCCACGAGGTCCACTTCATCGCCTATGACCTCCCCCTCCGCCTCGACCACGTCGCCGAGCGGCTGTATTTCCATGAAGTGCGCGTCAACACCTACCCGCTCTTCGAATACCCGCCGTACGCCATCGCACTGACGAGCAAAATGGTGGATGTTGTGCGCCATGAAGGCCTCGACCTGTTGCATGTCCACTATGCTATCCCGCACGCGACGAGCGCGGTGCTCGCGCG
>JABDIZ010000182.1 GCA_013003465.1 Rhodothermaceae bacterium | reverse complement strand
CCGCGCGACGTCCATCACGCCCGAGAGGAAGTCCTCCTGGATGAAGTCCAGGTTGTCCACCTGGAAGTAGCCGCCCTTGACGTAGGCCTCGGTGTGGTTGCGTGAGGAGAGGTAGGTGCGGAGGTGCATCCGCATCCCATCGGCGATCTGGACGTCGAGGTTGAGGTTCGCCGTCGGCAGCGCGAAGTTGTTCGACAGTTCGATGAGGCTGTCAATGTCGTTCGACTGCGTCAATCCCTGGAAGATGATCGCGAAGTCGCCGCCAACATCGACGTGGAAGCCATCGAAGGTCACATCGGTCGTCTTCGGGGCCTCGAACACGTTGAGGCCGGCCTGGCCCGGAGGCCGGTAGTATTGCAGGTTGTTACCCTGCTGCGCGAAGGCGCTCCCCGAGAGGAGGAAGAGCACGAGGAGGATGTTCAGATGGCGTGTCATGGGGGTGAGGTATTTGGTGGGTAGAACCGAACGAGCGGGGGAGGCCGCAGCGCCTACTGCGCAGCCGCCTGAAGGTCAAAGCGCACCACGATGGTGTTGTGGGCGCGTACGAGGCCGAGGAGCCCTGTCGGGGGCTCAACGCCGAAGTCAGACATCCGCAGCGTGTGCTGCCCGCGCACCCGAACGCGCCCGTCGGCGAGACGGCGCCCTTCGGCCCGGACGGCGATCATGCGCTCGGCGCCCGCCAAGTGAAGCCAGCCAAGCACGCGCAGGGGCCTCCAGGCCTCCGCCGACGCGGTCTCGCTGAGCACCTCGGCGTCATGGAGGTCGAAGCGAACGGTGCCGTGTTCCTCCGCACGCAGCGCTTCGCGGAAGTCCGCGTTCATGGCGGCGATGCCGCAATCGAAAGCACGCACGGGCACCTCGACCTCCGCCTCGACGGCGGTGTCCAGCACGCGGCCGTAGCCGGAGACATGCCGAGACTCGCAGGTGTAGTCGCCCATCGTTGAGGTGCCGTCGATCCAGAGGCGACTGCCCGACTCGATGGCGAAGCGCTCCGGCGACACCGACTGAGGCATCCATCCAGCCGCCCCGGTCACGAGGCCTATCAGCAGCAGCAGAAGGAAGCGAGGAAATGCGCGCATGAGCGTACGGAGAGCACCGTCCATCAGAGAAGAGGCCGCGGTTCAGCCGGATGCGTCAGCGACTCACGGTCACGTCGAAGTGGACTGTGACGGCATCGCCCGTGCGCATCGTGCCCATCATGGCCGTCGGCGGGTCGATGCCAAACTGCGTCATCGTAAGCGGGACGCGCCCCGTGATCCGAAAGCGACCGTTGCCGAGCGCCTGCCCGCTCGCCGGGACGCGCACCGTGCGCGTAGCACCCGCGATGGAGAGTTGCCCGGTGGCCTCGATGCCAAACCGGCCGTTGTTCACCGTCCCCACGCGGGCACTGGTGAGCGTGTAGCGGATGGTCGGGTGCGCATCGGCCTGGAGGGCGTCGCGCAGCTTCCCGTTCATGATGCCGTTGTCGCAGTCGATCCGGGCCGCCGGCACGCTGACGGAGACGCCGCCCAGCGCGGTGAAGCGCTCGGCAGTGGGTTCGGCGTCCACCGTGCCGGTGAGTTGCTCGGCCGCGCAGTCCCAGTCG
>JABDIZ010000177.1 GCA_013003465.1 Rhodothermaceae bacterium | reverse complement strand
CCTCCCACACCGCGCCCGAAGCGTCCGTGGACCATCCTCGGGCGGCTGGCACAGGCGGTGCGCGAGCAGAACTGGTTCGCCGTGCTCCTCGAGCTGGCGATCGTGGTGCTCGGCGTGGTGATCGGCTTCCAGGTGACCGCCTGGGGGCAGGCCCGAAGCGACCGGGTCCAGGAGCGGACGTACCTCCGCCAGCTCGCCGCCGACCTCGCCGAGACCGAGCGGGACATCGGGCGTGCCAGCGCCACCATCGCGCCGTGGGACCGGGCCGCGGCCCAGCTCCTGCAGGCCTTCCGCACGCCCGGGCGCCCCCCGATGGACTCGGTCTACGCGTGGCTCGGCTCGGCCGTGCGCGTCAACCGCGTCCGCCCGGTGGACGGCACCGCGCAGGCCCTTATTGCGACGGGCGACCTGAGCCTGATTCGGAGCGATTCCCTCCGGTCTTCCATCACTGCGTACCTGAACGGGAACCGGCACCAGATCGCCTCGACGGACCTCCAGATGGAGGCCCATTTTGAAGCCGTGCGAACGCTGAGCCGCCACATCGACCGGCTCGAAGCGGAGCCCGCGGTGGCGGATTCCGCCGTCGTCGCCATCATGCGTGAGGCGTTCCCCCACACCTACGTCCCCGACGGACCCGTGCGCACGCCCTTCCCCACGACAAGCGAGGCGTTCTTTCAGAACCGGGAGGCGTACACGGAGGTGCAGGAACTGACCCGGATGAAGTGGCTGATGGCCGGGAACCGGCTGTTCATGATCCAGCGCACCCGCGCCCTCCGCGAGCAAGTCGAAGCCGAACTGAACCGATGAGCGACGCCCCGACCCCGCCTGCCTCGGTGCCCCCACCGACCGACCCGACGCCTCGCCCGAGGCGCGTCGACTGGCGGCCCAAGCTGCGGTGGTTCGGCGCCGAGTACCTCATCGTGGTGCTCGGCGTGCTTACCGCCGTCGGCCTCAACGCGTGGTGGCAGGGGCGCCAGGACGCGGCGCGCGAGCAGGCATACCTCCACCAGCTCGTCGATGACCTGCAGGAAACGAGGACCCAGTTAGAACATACTGAACGCATTTTGGCGTTGCAGGGCGCTTCGCTCGGGAGGCTCCTCCGCCCCTACCGCTCGTCCAGCAGGCCGCCGGGGGACTCGGTGCTCACGTGGATGGGCAGTTTTGTGTTTTTGCAACAGCCCGCGTTCGTAACCGGGACGGCCACAGCGCTCGTGGAGACGGGCGACCTCAATCTGATCCGAAACGACTCGCTCCGCACGGCCATCACCAGCTATCTCGGCCGCATCGATCGGCAGGCAACCAACAACGT
>JABDIZ010000104.1 GCA_013003465.1 Rhodothermaceae bacterium | reverse complement strand
AAGTCGTAGTTGGCCCAGGCACCCTCGCCTGGGCGTTGGGTGGCCGCACCCGCGGTGGCCGGGTTGACCGGGTTGCCGGTTTCATCAACGGGGTTGCCGTCCGTATCGGTGTAGACGACGGGGCGGTTCTCAGCGCGGGCCTGCTCGATGCAGGCCTCGTCGGTGATGACGCAGATGACGGCATCGGCAGCGGCGTTGATGACGCTGGTCACCGCGCGGTCTGCGCGACGCTGGGCCTCGCGCTCTACGGCGCGTTCAGCGCCTCGGCGGGCGGCATCGCGAGCGCGCCCTAGGATGCCCTGGGCGTCAGCGGTTTCTGCCGCGATCGGGCCGAGCAGCAGGGCGACGAGGAGAAAGCGGAAGAACGTTTTCATGGGAGCAGAAGGTGGAGCGAAGGGGCGGGCCGTCCTCTAGTACCGGAAACGGGGCGCTGGATGGTCAATCGCGTCACCTGGGTGAATTGGCGCGGAACGGGCGAACCGGAGAGCAGGTGGGGCGTCTCAGCTAGCCTTTCTTACACAGCAATCTCACATGTCTCTCTTGCCCGTCCCCCGCCTGCTCCTCACGCTCAGTCTCATTGCACTCGCCGGGTGGGGCGCACCGAGCATCGCACAGGAGTCCACGTCCTCCTCCTCTCATCCCGGGATGTCCGCTGACTCGCTCGTGGCCGCACATGCCCGTTTGCAGGAGGTCCTCGCCCGCTACCAGCGCCTTGCCGACGGCGGCGGATGGCCCACTATCCCTGACGGCCCGCTCGTCGAGCCCGGCGATACGCTTGCGGCACAGGTCGAGCCGCTTCGGCAGCGCTTGGCCGCCACCGGCGAACTAGGTAGTGCCGCCGACACGGGCGCGGTCTACGACGACGCGCTCGCCGGGGCGCTTGCTCGTTTCCAGGGGCGTCACGGCCTCGTCGTCGACAGCCTCCTCGGGGGGAACACACGTGCGGCGCTCAACCGCAGCGCATCGGAGCGTGTCCGCCAGATCGAGCAGGCGCTCGCCCGCTGGGCCGAGTTGCCCGTCTTCCCGACGGGGCCGGGCAGCCGCTACGTGCTCGTCAACGTACCCGAGTTCCGCGTCCGCGCCTTCGAGGAGGGGCGCGAAGCGCTCCAGATGAAAGTCGTCGTCGGAGCGGACTACGACGAGCGCGCCACGCCGCTCTTCCACGACGAGATGGAGCATGTTGTCTTTCGTCCCTACTGGAACATCCCGCCCTCAATTGCGACCGAGGAGGTGGTGCCCAAGGGCACGGCCGAGCTGGAGGCCGAAGGCTACGAGATCATCAGCCACTACGCCGCCGATGCCGAGGTCTACCCCATGACGGCGCAGAACCTCCAGCGCGTGGCGAATGGTTCGCTCCGGATTCGCCAGGGGCCGGGTCCCGACAACGCGCTCGGGCTCGTCAAGTACATCTTCCCCAACCAGCACGCCGTTTACCTCCACGACACCCCCTCGGATCACCTCTTCGCCGAGGCTGAGCGGGCCTTCAGCCATGGCTGCATCCGCCTTGAACGCCCGGCCGACTTCGGTGCGTGGGTGCTCGGTCCCCAGGGCTGGGACACGGCCCGCGTGCAGGGGGCGATGACGACCGGCGACCGCCAGAAGGTCGTCCTCAACGAGACGATCCCGGTTTACATCATCTACCTCCCCGTCTGGGCTGACGCCGACGGGCACGTCTACTTCGCGGCCGACGTGTACGACGAGATCGGCTGACGCGGGTTCAGCGTTGTCTTGGGGGCGCCCTACCGGGCGGAGTTACCGTCGCGAGCCCTCCCAACCGCCATTGAGGTCCTGATCGCAGTACCCCCATGCGCCCTCGAAGCGGTTTGCACCCATGAACGTGAACCGGATACGGCCCCAGTAGTGCGTGCCCTCGTGGGCAGTGTCGCACCGAACGCCTGCGATTTCGCCCCACCAGAATCCATCGAGCACGGTATCGCGGAAGGTGCCACCCACGTAGCGGCTACCGTCTTCATAGGTCCCTGTAATCTGCTCGCCATCTTGGTTGAGGCGCATCAGGTTGTAGCTCGTGTCCCACACTCCGGCAATGGAGAGCGGCGGTGCACTAAGCAACTCGGGTGGAGCCTGCTGGGCCCGCGCCGAAGCGATGAAACGCTCGTCGCCCGTGAGGCCTACGTCGAGGATGCAGTCGCGGAGGGCGTCAGGGTCAGTGATGCCTGCCTCGCGGCAGGCGGCTTCGGCACGGCGCTGGTCTTCGGGTGAGAGGTCGTCGAGGGTGGCCGGGCGCTCGGGAAAGTCGAGGTCGGTGAAGGTGGTCGTGCTCTCGCCAAGGCCATAGGTGAACAGCGACTCCTCGGGGCGCACGCGCCAGCTCTGGGCGAACACATCGTAGAGCGTATCGAAGTCGGGTGGGGTGGGGAGGGTGCGGCCGTCACGGGTGCGGAAGTCGTCCGTCTCATCGCCGTCGCCATCACCCCAGAGCCCGACGAGGCGGCCGTCGCGCCCGTCGGCAGCCAGGAAGTTGAGGTCCAGGTAGCCCGTACGGACAGTCCCGGGGCTTGGCCAGCG
>JABDIZ010000152.1 GCA_013003465.1 Rhodothermaceae bacterium | reverse complement strand
GGAGGGAAAGGGGGAAGGGGAGATTGGGAGAAAGGAGAGACCGCCCCGGCGAGAAGAAGCGGGGCGGCCTGAGAGGGCGGAGGCTCGAAAGCGGCAATTAACCAACATCCGTCGGCGGTCGTCGCATCAGCGCACCGTGGTGGTGCAGCCGCCGTAGCCAGTGCTGGTCGAGATGCGCTGGCCGGGGCGCCAGCCGAGGAAGAAGTACTCCTGCGACGACGGACCTGCCGCCGAATAACGCGCGGCCGCGCGGCGGGCATCGGAGGCAATGCGCGGGTCTCCAGTGTTGGCCGCCTGGCGGAAGAGATCCGCGACGCACCAGTAGCCTGCGCGCGCCTGGACTGAACTGCCGCCGGTTGCTCGTGCGACGATGGAGGCACGGAGGTAGAGACTCGGGCCGTGATTGCCATCAAGTTCGAGCGCGCGTCCGGCCATCCGATAGGCCTCGCCCGACTGCCCGGCACGGAGGTTGGCCGATGCCTGCTGATAGTACACATCACGGCGTTCAGCACTGGTGGTAGCCAGTTCAGTCGCCTGCTCGAAATACGCGTTGCACTGCTCGACATCGCCCTGACGGCAGGCCCGCGAGCCGAGCGCCCGGTAGAGGTCCATTGAAGGGTTTTGCTCGGCTAGGAGGGGCAGCAACTCGTCGATCACCTCGTTACGTTCGAGGCGCGTGTCGAGGAAGGCGAGGCGGCGGATCAGGTCAGCGCTGCGGTCGCCCTCGCGGTACGCCGCGAGCAGGGCGTCGTACTGCTCCTCCGGCGTACCAAACGCCAGCGCGCCGCCCGCGCGGACGGAAGCCTCTACCGCGTCGAGGTAGGTCGCGTCGTCGGCATAGGGTTTCATTTCAGCCAGAAGCTCCTGCGCCTCGCTCTGCTCGAGGTCTACCGCACTCCGCGCCGCGAGGTAGTTGATGTAGTAGTCGTCGATGGTATCCGGGTCAAGGCGGAAGGCTTCAACGTAGAGGTCGAAGATCTGCTGCTCGGCGTCCTCGTAGTCGTCAGCATAGATCTCGTAGAAGCGACCGCGCGCGATCAGGTCGGCTTGCTCATCGACGTCTTGGCCTGCGCGTTCAAGGGCTTCCTTCCGCATGTCGCGCACGACGAAGAACGAATCGAGGTAGGCGCGGCGGAGCGCCTGGTCGGTCGAATCCACCATCGCCGCGAGGTTTTCGTACGTGTCGGCGAGGCGACGGAAGTTGCGGTCGTCTGGATCCGTTCCGGTGAAGAGCGGGTCGGTCTCGATGATATGGCGCAGGTACGGGAGGGCGGCGCAGTAGTCTTCGTTCTTGAAGTTCTCGAAGCCGAGGCTGTAGTTGGTGCGGATGCTCCCATCGATGTAGAGGTCCTGCGGCGGGCACACCGGTGTCACCGAGACGGCGTTCTCGCTGATGACGGGGCCGGTCGAGGTGCTTTCGGTACTACCCGAGCCGGTGGAGGCCGGGGCTGCACATGCAGCAAGGCCCAGCGCCAGGGCGCCGAGCAGGGCGACGCCAGGCCGCGCACGGCGGGGAAGAGAGGAGAGCATGGTGGACACGAGCCGGAGAAGAGAAAGGAAAAGAGAAGATAGGCGTACGCACGACGTATTCGGATGCTGCCGATCGGAAACGCAACGCGCCGCCCCCTCCGATGAGAGGACGGCGCGATTCCGTCGAGGCTGTGGAAGGGGCTAGCGCACGGTCGTCGTGCAGGAGCCGTAGCCGGTACTCGTGGTGACGCGCTGGCCGGGACGCCAGCCAAGGAAGAAATACTGCTCGCTCGACGGGCCGCTCGCGGCGTAGCGCCCCGCTTGTCGTCTCGCCTGTGCCGCCGTCGAGCCGCCCGCTGAGGCCG
>JABDIZ010000147.1 GCA_013003465.1 Rhodothermaceae bacterium | reverse complement strand
CACGGCAACCTGTGGCCGCTCGGCCTCTACCATGGCCTGCTCGGCGCCGAGTTCTACGTGTGGGTCCTCGGCCGCAACCCGTGGCAGGAATTGGTAGGCGAGGAGGCCACACCGTAGCGCTCCGATTCCGCACGGCGCCCTACCTTGGGCAAGAGACGCCTCTCCCTGTGCTGCCATGCCCGCTCGGCTTCGCCCCCGCTTCGAGTTCGTGACCCCGTTCGCGCCCGAGGTGGCACTGCGGCGGCTCCGCGACGCCCTGGCTGCGCCTACCACAATGTGCCGAGGCGATGTGTTTCGAGGCCATGCGGTGCTGCACATCCCGGATGCCGAGCAGCACGTCTGGTCGCCGTTCCTCTCGCTCGACGTTGACTGGCACCCCGACGGCGCCCGCGTGCGCGGCCTCTACGGGCCGAAGCCGACCATCTGGAGCCTGTTCATCGCGGCCTATGCCGTGTGCGCCTTCCTGGCGGTGTTCGCGCTGGCGTACGGCGGGGCACAGTGGACGCTGGGCCGGACGCCCTGGGCCCTCACAGCGCTACCTGCCGCCGCCGTGGGGGCACTCGTCGTCTACGGACTGGCCCGCTACGGACAGCACCGGGGACGCGCACAAATGGACCACCTGCGGCACGTGCTCGACGCCGCGCTCAGCCCGCCCGACCCGGCGCCGTAATCAGGCATCGGCGGGCGCGCCCAGGACGGCGTCCACGCTGCCCGACGTGATGGCGTGGTAGCCCGGGCGCGCCTCGCGGTAGATGCGCTCGGCCATCGGACGGCCCCAGTCGGTGGCGGCGAGGTCGGTGTAGAGTGGAAGGATAAACTTGCGGCGGCCCTGCTCCGTGAGGAAGGCTTCGAGCGAGGCGAAGGCCGGTTCGTAGCGATGGCGGATGGCCGTGCGGAGCCACGCGAAGCGGATCTCGCTGTTGCCTGTCTCGGTGAAGCCAAACGCTTCGTCGAGGGCCGCCATCTGGTCGGTGGAGAGGTCGGCGGGGAGGGCCTGGAGGAAGTGGAGCCACTCGTGCGTGGTCCAGCCATCCGTGGCGAGGGCCGTAGGCGCTGTGCCGGAGGCAAACGCCTCAGCCTGCGCCTCGACGCGCGCGAACGCTTCGGACTCGGCAGGCGCCGCGTTCTCCGGCAAACCGGGGCCGTAGATCCACGCCTCGGGATCCACCTGCGCACGAAGCTCAGGGTCGTCGGCGAACAGCTCGCGGTCCATGTACGCGACGAAGCGCTCCGTCGTCATCGGCTGGAAGGCGTGCGCGTCGAAGTAGTCTCGTAGGAAGGCGTCGAAACGGGCGCGGCCGACCGCTTCCTCCAGCGTGAAGAGGAAGGCCGCGCCCTTGTCGTAGGCGATGGCCGTCATGCCGTCGTCGGGGTCGCGGCCTTCGAGGTTGAGGTGCAGGTGCTGGTCGGCTTCGTCCATATCCGCCAGGTCGCCGACGAGGTCAGCGCGGCTGAGCGATTCGAGCATGGCGGCGTATTCGGGGCCGGAGATGGCCTCCATGATGCGGTTCTCGAAGTACGAGGTGAAGCCCTCGTTGAGCCAGAAGTCGTCCCAGGTGGCGTTGGTGACGAGGTTGCCCGACCATGAGTGCGCCAGTTCGTGCGCGACGAGGCTGACGAGCGAGCGGTCGCCCGCGAGGATGGTCGGCGTGGCGAACGTCAGGCGCGGATTCTCCATCCCGCCGAAGGGGAAGCTCGGCGGGAGGACGAGGAGATCGTAACGGCCCCAGCGGTACGGGCCATAGAGGTTTTCGGCGGCGGTCATCATGGCCTCTACGTCCACAAACTCGTTTGCCGCCGCTTCGATGACCTGCGGCTCGGCCCAGACGCCCGAACGCGGCCCCAACTCACGGAACTCCAGGTCGCCGATGGCGAGCGCGATCAGGTACGGCGGAATAGGCTCGTCCATTTGGAAGTGGAAGAGCGTGCCTGCGCCATCGGGGGCGGGCTGCCCGTCGGGCGTGTTGCCCTCGGCGCTCATCACGGCCGTGAGGCCTTCAGGTACGGTGATGATGGCCTCGTACGTCTGCCGGATACCGGGGCTGTCCTGCGTGGGGATCCAGGTGCGCGTGAGGATGGCCTGGCCCTGCGTGAACAGGAACGGCTGGCCGCTGCTCGTCTGCACCGGACCGAGCCACTGCACGGCGGCGGCGTCCTCGCCCGTGCGGTAGTGCACGACGATCCGCTCCGTCCCAGCCGGAAAGGCGACGATGAGCGGCGCACCGAGGAGCGGGTCGGGGTTACCCTCGTCGTAGGTAAGTGCGTTGCCGTCGGCGTCGGTCACACGCTCGATGACGAGGCCGCGCGTGTCGAGCACGATCTCCTCGGCATCGGGCGCAGTCTCAATGGAGAGCGTGGCGGTCCCGGCGAGCGTCTGCGCGGCGAAGTCGGCGGTGAGGTCGAGGGCGACGTGGGTGACGCGGGCCTCGGCGGGGCGGGCGTGGGAGTGGACGTCGTGGGGCAAGGCCCCAGTCTCCGCTCCCTCGTCGGCTGGAGCGGGAGCATCCACGGTATCCGTGTCGGCGCATCCGGCAGCCAGCAAGGTGATGAGGACGGCGGGCAGAAACAGGCGAGGCATGGCAACATGGGAAAGGGGAGCGCAAAATAGCCTACTCCATCTGCCGCCTCCCGGCGATTCTACGTCACGTCCTCCCTTGCGGAGCACTGCCTGCTCCCGCTGTGGAATACGCCAGATTCGGGTCGCGTGTGAGCGGTAGGCGCGATAGACTGCGAGCACGGCATCGTGCATCGGCGTTGCGCTGTGCAACCTTCGGCGCAGCTGTCCGAATGCAAAGCTCTTCGCCCACTCATACCCTCTCCCATGGTACCCCGCTTCACCCTCGCCGTCCTCGTCCTGTTCGCCCTCGCGCCGCTTGCCTCAGCACAGGACGCGCAGCCCCTCCGGCCTGGCGACGCCATCACGCACGACCTCGCCTCCGACGGTAGCCACCCCTACACGCTCACGCTCGCCGCCGACCAGTTCGTTCTCGGGGATGCCGACCAGCACACCGTCGATGTCGTCATCACCGTGACCGACCCCGAGGGCGAGACGGTCCGGCGGTTCGACACGTCGCCGCGCGGCCCCGAGTCGTTCCAGTTCACCACCAACACGGCAGGTGACTACACCATCACGGTTACGCCCTTCGAAGAGCAAGAGGGGCGCTACACGATGCGGCTCGACCGCATCGAAGCGGCTGCCACGACGCCCGAGGGGATCGTGGACCAGCAGTTCGCCGTGCTCGAGAACGACCACTCGCCCGGCGCGGTCGTCGCCATTGTGGAGCGGGGCGAGCTCGTCTTCGCCAAGCCGTACGGCATGGCCAACCTCGCCTACGGCCTCCCCTACACGCTCGATACGCCGACCAACATCGGCTCGACCTCGAAGCAGTTCACGGCCTTCGCCATCACGCTCCTCGCCGATCAAGGTCACCTCTCGCTCGACGACGACGTGCGCACGCACATTCCTGAGTTGCCTGACCTCGGCGAGACGGTCACGCTCCGCCACCTCCTCACGCACACGAGCGGCTACCGCGAGTTCCTCAACGCCCTCGCCATGGGCGGGCGCCAGTTGGGTGATGGCGACCCCATCGACCGCAGCGAACTCATCGCCGTCGTGCAGCGGCAACCGGCACTCCAGAACGCGCCTGGCACGGAGTGGAACTACAACAACACGGCCTTCGGCCTCCTCGCCATGGTTGTCGAGCGCGTGACGGGCGAGACGTTCCCGGATTGGATGCGGGCCAATGTGTTCGAGCCGCTCGGCATGACGAACACCTATGTTCGCGCGAGCCCGGCACAGATCATCCCGAACCGGGCGCAGGGCTACGTCCCGGCCGAACACGGCGGCTGGCAGGAGGCCGTGGACCTCGGCGGCGCGATGGGTGCCGGTGGCATCTATTCCACCGCCCCAGATCTCGCGCGCTGGATGGACAACTACCGCACGGCCACACTCGGCGGCCCCGACGTAATCGCGCAGATGACCACGCCCTACGTCCTCGCCGACGGCGACACGACCAACTACGGCTTCGGCCTCTTCATTGACGAGATGCGCGGCCTCCAGCGCTTCCAGCACGGCGGTGCTGACACCGCGCATCGCTCGAACTTCGGCTACCTCCCCGAGATCGAGTCGGGCCTGATCGTGCTCACGAACTCGCCCACCGTGCCGGGCTCAACCGGACGGATCGTCGAGGCGTTCTTCGGCGAGCACCTCGCACCCGAAGCCGACGACGAGGCTCCGCCCACGACGGCCAACGAGGTCTTCGATCCGGCCTCGTTCGACCCGGAGACGCTCAACGCGTACGCGGGCCGCTACGAGATGGAGGAAGTCCCCGGGTTCATCCTCACCTTCCGCCGCGACGGCGATCAGTTCTTCGCGCAGGCCACGGGCCAGCCCGAATTCGAACTCTTCCCCGTGAGCCCAACAAGGTTCGAGCTCCGCGTCGTGGACGCGCAGGTCACGTTCCATCCTGAAGACGATGGCTCTGTGAACACGATCACGCTCCACCAGAACGGGGACCACCCGGCTAACCGCTTGCCCGACGCGGAGACGGCTGCGCCCGACCTCGCCGCGTACACCGGCCGCTACTACAGCGACGAGTTGGAGACCTTCTACACGCTCACCGTGAAGGAGGGCGACCTCCACCTGATGCACCGCCGGATGGACGAGCCGGTCACGCTCACCCACAGCCGCGGCGACGAGTTCACCGGCAGCTTCCCCATCGCCACGCTCGCCTTCGAACGCGGCGACGACGGCACGGTGACCGGCTTCCGCGCCGGGAACGGTCGCACCCGCGACGTGTGGTTCGAGAAGGCCGAATGACCGCTCCCCCGGCATGAACCAGTGACGCGCCCGCCTCAGCTCGATGCTGGGG
>JABDIZ010000146.1 GCA_013003465.1 Rhodothermaceae bacterium | reverse complement strand
ACCTGCGCGCGCGCGCAGAGCACGCGTGGCGCCAGACGCAAGCCGGAGCCGTGGCGCTCGTCAAGCGCCTCCAGCAAATCGCCCGTCTCGGGCGCCGACAGGCTGAGCAGCTCATCACGGCCGGGCGCACCGCCGCGGGCCTCGCCGCCGAGAACGAGCGCGACCGTCTCGAAGCCCTCGATGCCCTCGCCCACCTCGACGCGCTGCGCGCGCGCCTGCCGCTCGTCTACCGCCGCTTGTTCTCTTTCCAGCCCGTCGGCGATCCGCTGCTGCTGGAACAACGCGACACGGCGCTGGAGGCCGTGCGGACGGCCTACCAGCGCTGGACCGATGGCCAACTAACGAGCGCCATCCTCCTCACGGGTCCGCCCGGAAGTGGACGCACCTCGGTCCTGATGGCGCTTCGCCGAACGCTCTTCTCCGACGCGAGCCCGGCCACACTTGTGCTGACCCGCCGGATCGAAAACGAACCCGAACTGGCCGCCCTCATTGCTCAGGCACTCGACTTGGACCCGGGTCCCGAACCCTCGCTGAACCGCCTCGAGGAAATACTCCAGGCAGAGTCCGAGCGGCATCGCATCGGCCTGATCGAAAACCTGGAGCACCTGCTCCTGCGCGCCCCGAGCGGCAGCGATCTCTACGAGCGCATGGCCGTCTTCCTCTCGCGCACCGACGGGGTGGTGTTCTGGGTCACGACGATGGTAGAACCGGCCTGGCACTTCCTGCTCCGCACCGAGCCGCAAATCGCCGCGCTGAGCCAGCCCATCGTTCTCCAGGCGCTTGACCGAGCAGGCCTGGAAGCGGCCGTGATGAAGCGGCACATGCGCAGCGGCCTTCCGCTCGTCTTCGCCGAGCCGACCGACTTGCAACCGCTCACACGGCGCCGCCTTCAGCGCGCGGAAACCGAGGACGCCCAGCAAACCATCCTGCGCGAAGTGTTCTTCGACCGCCTCTTCCGCGCCAGCGGCGGGCACCTTCAGCTCGCGTTCCTGCACTGGCTCCGCACCATCGACTTCGAGGCCGTCACCGACCGCCTCACCGTCAACCCGCTCCACGCGCTCGACTTCTCCTTCATCGAGCGGTTCGACCTCGTGCGGTCGTTTACGCTCAAGGCCCTACTGCAACACGGCTCGCTCACGCTGCCCGAACACGACCGCGTGCTCCGCACAACGCGCGAGGAGAGCTTCCTCGTGTTCGAGGCGCTGGCCAACGAGCTCCTGATCGAACAGATCGTGAAGCCCTCCGGTGACGGCGCGATGAGCCGGGACACGGTAGGCGCGCCCATCGCCTCGATTACCCCGACGGACCGCTATCGCATTCGCCCGCTCGTGGTCAACCCGGTCACGGAAGCGCTGCGGGCAAAAAACATGCTCTAGCCCGGCGACGGAGAACAAAGTGGCCCGGCGCGGGGTAGATGATGAAGACGGTGTGAACCGCCTGTTCCCTTCCCCTGCTCCCTGCCATGTTAGGGCTGCTCGTCTTTGTCTTTGGCCTGATGCCGTTCGTGCTCGGCCTGGCCGCCTGGCACCTCCTCAACAAAGGAGGGGGGTCGCATTCCGACGGCCCACCGCCCCCACCGCCGCCCGAGCCTACCCCGACGGCACCCACGCGCCCCCGGCGCAGCCACGACCGGGCTCCGATGCCCTCCGCTCGGTGGCGTTCCTCTCGGCTGCGCCCGGTAGGCCCATTCGTCCGACCCTAACTGTAAAGTAGCGGTCGCGAGAGGTTGCGGCCTCCACTGTACGCGGTCCTGTACACGGAGAGCCCGCTTCCCCACCTCGTTACATGGACCAGGAGAAGCCGAATCCGGCCTCCAGCCCCTGAAGGGTCCCGACCGTGCCTCCAAGTCTCCCCAGAAGCGTGAGGCCCGGAAAGACATCGAGCTCCGGGAGGAGCCCCACGTCGTAGAGCGTCCTCTGACGGAAAGCTTCACTAGCGACGTAGTGGCGGCCTTGCAACCATGCACCGATCCGGAAACGGGACCCGACCTGGTACCGTAGGTGACCGCGAACGCGGCCCTGTATTGGAACGGTGGCGTCGAGCCCGAGCAGGGTGCTTGCTTCCGGCGGCAGGGTACTCCCGGCCTTCCGCCGCACCCGGCCGAGGATCTGCACATCGAGTGGGCCCGTCGTACTAGCCCACTGCCCCGTCAAGGCGATGGCGTCTCCCGTCTCGTACGTCACGCCTCGCCACTCGTCCGCCTGGTAGTGGACGTAGGTAAGGTCGAGTGCAAACGCGGAGGCGGGGTTCAGTCGATGATCGAGACCCACGGTGAGCAGCAGCTCATCGCCGGGATCGTAGCGGTCGTTGATTCCGCTTCGAGGCTCGAAGGCGCCTCGGTACTGGTACGCCACGCCCACACCGACGGCGTGGGCCTCCCCGAGGGGAGCCGCCCATGTGAGACCGGGACTCACATTGAAGCCCTGGCCGAGGCTCGGCAAGCGGAAGCCGTAGAAGCTCTGGCCGACGAGAAAGGCCGTCGCTGCCTGCTCTTGCGTGAGCGACGATTCGCCGCTGGGCAGATTGGCGCTGACGCTGGCCACCAAACCGCCCAGCCCTATTGCCTGATGGTAGCTCAGCGCCACCTGCGCATCGGCCAGCCCGCTGAGCTCCGTCATGCCGCTCCCGTCGGCAGAGGCATAACCGGTGCGCAGGCTGAGAGCGAGGTTCGAGGACACCGGAACAAAGACGGCGAGCGGGAGGGTGAGTTGCGAGAGGTCGTCGTCCTCAAAGCGCTGATAGAGCATGAGCGAAGAGACCTGGATGGGCGCCCGCTGGCTTCCGACGTAGAGCGGGCTTCCCGCGCCTCCGCCAGGCCCCTGAGCCTGGAGCACCGGGAAGGAAACGAGCAACACGATTAGCAGGGATAGCCACGGGAGAGAGCGTTTCATGGATCTGAAGGCTAGATGAGATAAGCGGTCAGCGAATGAGCAGGAGCTTGCCGGTGTCCGAGAACGAGCCCGCTCGCAGCCGGTAGATGTATACCCCGCTCGCCAGGCCCTGCGTCGCCCACACCCGCGCGTGCCGACCCGCGTCCTGCTCTCCCTCCACCAGCACCGCCACCCGCCGACCCAGCAAGTCGTACACCTCCAGCCGCACCGGCGTCGCTTCCGCCAACTGGTAGCCGATCGTCGCCGACCGGCGCGTCGGGTTGGGGTAGGCTGGGTGCAGCGCATAGGCGAGGGGCACCAGATCGAGGCCCTGGCTGGCCGCCTCGGCGAAGCCGTCGGTGCCGACGATCAGGCGCAGGCGCCGCACCGGCTCGTGGGCCGCGAGCGTGACGGTGAAGGCCCCCTCGGCCGTCGCGAGCGCGGTGACGCGGTCGAGGTCGAGCACGTGGACACCGTAGCCGTCGGGGCGGGTTCCCTCATCCACGAGCCGGACGGTGACGGGCAGTGCGCCGCGCTGGAGCAGCGCGGGCGTGGCCGTGACCTCAAGCTCCCAGACGGCGCCCTCGCCTGCGTCAGGCTGCACGCTGTGGGCCAGCCGCGAGGCGTAGGGCTCCGTGCCCGCGGGCTCGTCGGGGAGGAAGCTGAGGCGGAGGTGCTCGCCCGGCGGCGGCGCCTCGGCCCGGTCGAAGCGGTCGCGACCGGGTTCGGCCTCCTCAGCGAAGGCGGCCAGGTTCTGCCCGTCGCGGTAGCCGGTCTCGCCCGGCGCGGCCTCGGCGATGAGGCGGAGCCCATAGCCGGTGCGGACCTGTGCCGCCACTCGCTCCCCAGGGCTGGCCTCGACGGGGTTGACCGTCAGCGTGAGCGGCTCGCCCGTCGGGTTCAAAACGAAGGCCCCTGCCCATGGCGCGAGCACGCCCTGCTGCTGGTACTCCGCCCCGTCCCACACCTCGGGCACGCCGGCGTTCGAACTCCCCTCGATGGCGCTCCAGGCGACGGGGAAGGCGAAGGGCGAGGCGATCTGGCTCCAGCCCGGGGCAAGCGTGAGCGTCACCGGCCCCGAAGCATCGACCGACTGCCCGCCCTCGGCGTCGAAGGGCACAGTGGTACGCGTGGCCAGCCAGAGGGCCGTGCCCGGCGTGAGGTCGGTGCCGAGGTTGGGGAACTCGGCATAGCGCGCTTGGCCCGGCAGCCAGCGGAGTAGGCGCCAGAGGGCGGGGTCGTAGTCGCCGTAGTCGTCGGTGAAGACGGCGGCGGCGCTGGCGTCGCCGAGGGTGAGTGGGACCGAGACCATGCGGTAGCTCCCGTCGGGCGGGGGCGACGCGCTCGACACCACCGACGACACGGTGACGATCAGATGCAACGGGTTGGCCGTGGGATTAGCCGCAGGGAAGGTGATAGTCCGTATGCCGTCGGAGAGGACGAAGTAGTAGTCCACGCCGCGCAGGGTGACCGCCGAAGCCGGGATGCTGACCGTGTAGGTCCCTGCCCCGGACGCCGCGAGGGGTACCGAGGCATAGGTCGACTGCCCACCGAGGCGGTAGAACAGATCCGCCGCGCTCGGAGTGAAGCCCGCGACGGCGACCCGGAGTACGGCCTCGCTATCGACTTCCGGCTCGCCTTCAACGGTCACCTCAACAGCAGCACTTGCTCCTGTCACAGCAAAAATGATACTGGCGGTGGTAGTGAGCGGAGGGTTCCCATTGTCCATTGCGGTGAGCATCACCTGATGCTCCCCTACCTGGGCAGCGTTGGGCGAGAAGGTGAGATCGGCAGTGGCTGGATTCCCGGGGCTAGCCTCCCAAGAGAAATTGGCGAGGACACCCGCATCAACGCTGATGGTGGTCGTCTGGCCGATCTCTGGACTGAGGAAACCGAAGCTGCCCTGAAATGACTCCCCAGCGGCCACGGTGAAGACCTCCCCGTCACTGAAGCCGCTCAACACGGGCGGCACATTCTCAGCACTGGCGCCCGTGTTGAAGCACGCCTGGGTGTTGTCAAGGAAGCTGACGCCGTCGACATTTCCTTCAGGGCCGTCGTAGTCCGTTCCTTCATGGTCGAACCGACCGATGAGAAAGTAGTCGTCCCCATTGCCGGCGTTGGCGCCTACGGTCGCAGGCGTGCCCCCAAAGCCATCTACGCCCCCTGACGCGTCGCCTGTTGTCCACATCATCTCCCCGTAGCCCAGGCAGACGTTGCTCCCTCCAGGCAAAACGGCCGTATCGGTTATGACGACTTGGAAGGTATTGACCTTGTCGTCATGACTACTGTAGTAGCCTACAGCCTCCCAGTGGGCCACAAACGCGGGTATGCCCTCATAGAGGATCTGTTTGTAGTAGGTCAACCCGCAGGTTTCACAGCGCGTATCCACATCGGCCCAGAAGGGTGCCACCATCGTGAAGTCCGGGCTGGGGAAGCCCGTCGGCGTGAAGGTGGAGAAGCACCCACTGGCTCCCCCCGTAAAGGAGACATTGCCATTGTTGTTGACGCATACCTCGCTATAGGCCGTCCCGTAGAACTCGAACTCGAAACCGAGTGGCGTCAGTCCAGAGAATCCATCGTCGTTGGGCGGCAATTCCGTCCAACCTCCAGTGCCAGGGAATGGGATGAGCAGGCCACCTCCGAAGGACGCTCCTGACGAAGCGTGCAAGGGGCGCGGGGCGGCCGCGCGGGGCTGGAGGGCCACCTCAGGGGCTTCCGGCTTGCCCATTCCATCCTGCGGAGATGTTTGGTCGGTGAACAGTGGACGCTGCTGCGCTCGTACGATGCTTGGCTGCGACACGGCCAGGACCAGAAGGAGCGAACACAGCGCAGGTAGGCGAGTGAGGCGATAGAGGGTTGACATAATGGATACCCGGTCGAGGCCGTATTGCACTAGAGTCTGCGAAGGACCGTGGCGGAATCGGTATCAGGCTAGTTGCCCCCGGCAGGCGGCGGCGGCGGGTCGGGGATGGGTTCAGCACCCAGGGGGTCGAGCGGCACGTCGGCCGTCGGCTCGCGGGCCTCGTCGCCGGGCACCACGTGCGCGCCCAGGTTCTGGTTGAGGAGCGTGAGCCGGTTATGCACGAGGCTCGTCCCCCCCGGCGGACGCGCCGACCGGCGCGGAGCGGCGAGCGCCATGTCCACGCCGCCGGCCACCTCGGCCATGGCCTGCGCCTCCTGGTTCTTCTGCGCCGCTTCCGCGAAGCCGGGGTCGAGACGGACCGCCTGGCTGTAGAAGGCGGCGGCCTCGACGAAACGCCCGGCATCTTCCTCCAGCAACCCACGGCTGTAGGCGAGAAACGCCTGAAGGTCACGCGTCGGGACGCGGGCGAGGGCCTCGCGCTCGGCCGGGGCCAGTTCGATGCCAAGCTGAACGAGGAGGTCGAACACGATCTCTTTCTCGAGCGCAAAGAGTTCGGCCAGCCCGGCCTGGCGGCTCGACAGGCCTGGCAGCGGCTCGCTGGGCCAGTCCCAGAGCGCCACGTCGGTGCGAAGCTGCTCGTTCTGCACATCGAGGACGCCGCCGACGACGCGCCCGCTCCGCAGCAGGCGGCCCAATCGGGGGACCGTCTCGGCGTCGAAGGCCGCGTTCTGGGTCAGCGCCAACTCGTCGAGGAGCGTCTGGAGGCGGAGCCGCTCGACCACGCGGAGGCCCTCGACGGAGGCGAGGTCGACGGTGAGCATCTCGCTCAGTCCGCGCCCGAGGGGTCGGTAGAGCGAGTCCTGCCCCTGGTAGGTGAGCGGGAAGACGGCGATGGCCTCGGTGACGCCCTCGGCTGTGAGCGAATCTTCGGCCGCCACGAGAGCCGCAAGTTCGTCGCGGAGGAGGGCGCGGAGGAGCCAACCGTGGCGCCCGGCCATGAGCTGCTGGAAGCGCGAGCGGGGCGGCAGGTCGCGGTAGCGCGCGAACACGGTCAGCGCTGCGTCGGGCTGTTCGAGCCCCTCTTTGCTCACGCCGAGGTAGTAAAGCGTCTTCGGGTCGTCGGGCGCGGCAGCCTCCGCGCGCTGTAGCACGTTTTCGGCCTGGCGGTAGGCGCCGGTCTGAGCGTAGGCCTCGCCTAGGTCGCGAAGCGCGGCAGCGTTCGAGGGGTTCGCCTCGGCGCGGGCTTCGAGCGCGGGAAGACGCTGCTCGTATTGCTCGGGTGTGAGGGTACGCTCGCTGGCGCAAGCGGCTAGCACGACGGCACAGGCGCTCACGAACAGGAGCGGATGGAAGCGGCGGACGGGTCTAGGCATGATCGAGCAGGCTGGATGAGGTACAGCAGGGAGGCGAGCCGTAGTTAGGGTGCCTGCGCAGCGGCTACGAGCGGGCGGAGCCCCTGAAGGCGACGCTCGGCGAGTTCGTAGTCGGGGTCGTGGGCGAGCGCCTCCTGGAAGTGCGCCTGGGCCCCGACAGGGTCCCCTTGCTCCATGAGGACCAGCCCCTCCGAGTAGGCCATCATGGCATCGAGGGAATCGGTCTCGCGGCGTTCGCCGAGGTCCTCGGCACCGAGCGAGACATCGATGGCTTCAGCCACCTGCGTGCTGAGCCGCTCGACGAGCGCGAAGAAGTCGTCGGGCTCCCCGATGACCTGCTCGGCGAGCAGCACCTCGCCGGTCTCGACCTTCACGAGGCGCGTGCTGATCCAGAGCTGGTCGCCGTGGGCCGTGAAGGCGCCGAAGAGCACGCCCGTCGCGCCGAGCAGGCGCCCGGCCCGCACGGCCGACTCGGGATCCACGAGCCCCTCATCGCGCTGCATGGCCAGCTCGTCAAGGAGCCACTGGATGCGCTCGCGCTCGATTACCTTGAGACCCGTCGCGCCGCTCAGGTAGTGGATCATCATGGACGCAAAACCCTGCCGGAGCGGGTCGAAGTCGTCGTGCCGATCCACGGAGCTGTTGGTGAAGTCCATGATGGCGAGCGTCTTCATGCCCGGATCGGCGCGCTCGACGGCGTAGCTGCCCCCGCGCTCGTGACGGAGGTCGTAGTAGAGCCGGGTGTAGTCGGGCGGCCCGATGTGGGGGTCGGGCTCGTAGAGGGGCGGCTCCAGTTCGAGCAGTTGGAGGAGGGCGTCGCGCGCCTGATCGCTGCGGTGCGCGGCGATGGCGGCCCGGCCGAGGTACTGGAGCGCCTCTTTTCGCTGCTCGTGGCTCGTCTGGGGGTCTTCGACGAGGCTCGCCAGCAGGTCGATGGCCTGGTCGAATTCGGCGATTTCGTAGGCGCTGATCGCGTCCTGCAGGGTCTCACCCTGGGCCCGTGCGTAGGGAGCCAGCCCGATCGTGAGGCAGACGGCGCAGAGAATCGAGGCGCCCAGGCGCCCCCGGCCTGTGTCGGAATGATGGTCTCGATTCATAACAGTCCTCCGGTGCGGTTGCAAAGCGATATCATTGGATCAGTCCCGTACAGCTCACAGGCACCGAGTAAGCAGAGGGCTCCACCTGCTCCCCGCGTATCCCCCATATTGGGCGTCGCGTGCGTGTGGAGATGGCTCAGGCAGGGCATGGCTTGGGCTAATCACGTGGAGCGAGGCGGAAGCTGAGGCTGCGGCTGATGGGGCTGAGTGAGGGCGCGATGGTGACGGTTTGCACGCCGTCGGGCGTGTTGTAACCATCGCGGCGGAGACTGATGCGGTAGGTGCCCGGCCCACGCGTGAGCGTCGTCGGCGTGAACTGGCCGGTGTTCTGCCCGTTGATCCAGACGGCCCCGAAGGGGGCCGGGCCACCGCCGCCCTCGAGCCGCGCACTCACCCGGATCTGCCCCTCGAAGTAGCAGGTGAGCGTCTTCGTCTCCCCAGGCGCGACCTGCACGCGCTCCTGGTGCTGCCCGTAGCTCGGATGCCGGAACGTGACCGTGTGCGTGCCCGCGGCGACGGAGAGACGCGCCGTCCCACTCCCGCTCTGCCCGGCCACGCTGACCGACCCGCCCACCGCGCGCAGCACGAGCGTCGCCGGGGCGGCCGTCGGTTGCGCCGGGGGGAGCGGGTCCGGGCGCCCCGACGGCCCAGACGGCGACTGCACGGGCGGAGGCCGGGTCGCAGGCTGCACGGACGGCTCGCTCTCGCGAGGCTCGGCCTGTGCCACCAGATCGGCCTGCTCGGTGTCTTCCTCGGTGATCTCCGTGATGTCCGCTGGCGCGGCTTCGCTCAGCGCCAGCACCCACTGGTGCGCCACGCCGGGCTCGACGACGAAGGTCGTGTCGAGCGACGCATACCCGGGCTTGCGCAGCGTCAGCACTACCGTCCCTGGCGGGATGTGAGCCTCTTCGAGCGGGGTCACGCCCAAGAGCGAATCGCCCAGGTAGACGCTGGCTCCGGCCGGTACTGTGCCGATGGAGAAGTGCCCGCCGCTTTGCGCTACGTCGTCGCCGGAGGCGCGCGAGGCGATGAGCATCCACGAGAGTGCGATGGTCAGGACGGCCGCCATCGCGGCGGGCACGTACAGCGGCACCCGCAGCCGACGCCGGGATCCCGCCGGGTCGGGAGCGGTGACGCCAGAGCCAGGAACGGGGACGATGGGCGGCGGGACCGTGGAAGGCGTCGCGGCGAGGGCTGGCCCTGAGGGTTCCGGCGGCCGTTGCGCTACTGGAGGCTCTTCCGCGGGCGCCGGGTCGCTCTCCCCCTGCTCGTTCTGCTCCAGATCGGCCAGCAGCGCCTCGGCCGTGGCGTAGCGTGCGTTCGGATCCTTGGCTAGGCAGTGCTGGACCACCGCGATCAGGCGCGGCGAGACCCCCCGCAGCTTCAGGGCCTCGAAGTCCGGCTCCGTGTAGAGCAGGTCGAAGAGCAGCGCGCCCTCGTAGGTGGATTTGAACGGGCGATGCCCCGCGAGCATCTCGTAGAAGAGCACACCGAGTGCCCAGAGGTCGCTGCGGGCGTCGGCCTGCCCGTGCGCCTGCTCCGGCGCCATGTACTCGAGGGTGCCGACGGACGTGCCCGTTCGGGTCAGCGCCACCCCGTCCACCTTCGCGATCCCGAAGTCGAGCAGCTTGGCTACGCCCGCTTCCGTGATCATGATGTTGGAGGGCTTGATGTCGCGGTGGACGATGTTTTGCTCGTGCGCGGCGGCCAGCCCGCAGGCAATCTGGACGGCCAGGTCCTGCGCTTCGCCGAGCGACACGCCCCCCTCCTGTAGGCGCTGGCGAAGCGATTGCCCGTCGTAGCAGGCCATCGCAATGAAGACGCGCCCGGTCTCGGTTTCCCCCACCTCGTAGATCGTACAGATGTTGGGATGATCGAGCGCCGCCGCTGCCCGTGCCTCGACGAGCAACCGTTCACGGGCGGCCTCGTCCTCGCCGAGTTGTTCGGGTAGAAACTTGAGCGCGGCGTGCCGGTCGAGCGTCACGTCGAGGGCGCGGTAGACGACCCCCATCCCACCCTCCCCGAGGCGTTCGAGCAGGCGGTAGTGGCCAACCAGGGTGCCTTCGCGTAGCTGCATCTCAGGCCAATTGGAAAAGACGAAGCACCTGCGAGCGCCCACGGATGGGGCGTTCTCCGAGATCCTCGGCCGGATACCGGCCCGGTGTCACGTGCCTCCACACAGCTTCGGAGACGAGCACCTGCGAGTCGAAGTCCTTATTCATCTGCTCGATCCGGGCGGCCACGTTGACCACGTCGCCCGTCACCTTGTATTCCTTGTGGTGCTCAGACCCGACTGTCCCGGCCACCACCTCGCCTGTGTGCAGGCCGATGCCCACCCGCGTGGCAGGTAGGCGTCCGGCCTCGCACTCGGCTCCGACGTGCTCAACAATGGCGAGAGCGGCGTCTACGGCTCGCGCGCAGTCGTCCTCACGCGCAATCGGCGCGCCGAAGACGGCCATGAAGCCGTCGCCCAGGAGCTGGTGTACGATCCCCGCCCGCTCAGTCACCGCCGCAATGGTGATGGCGAAGATGGCGTTGAGGTAGTCCACCACGGCCTCGGGCTCGGCGCTCTCCGAGAAGGAGGTGAACCCGCGCAGGTCCAGGAACATGATGCAGGCGTGCTGCCGTCGCCCGGGTGGGTCCGCGTCGTGTCGGAGCAGTTCCTCCACGACGGCCGGAGCGGTATGCCGCCCGAACACGTTGCGGATCCGATCGCGCTCTTCATGAGCCTGCGCCGCCTCGATGATCTGCGCCGATTGCGCCGCGATGATGGTCAGCAGGCGCGCATCGGCGTCCGTGAAGGCTCCCCCGTCCCGTTTGTTGTAGAGCGAGAGCACGCCGAGCAGGCTCCCGTGCGCAACGAGCGGTACGCACAGTACCGACT
>JABDIZ010000124.1 GCA_013003465.1 Rhodothermaceae bacterium | reverse complement strand
GGCATCTTCCTGTCTGTCGTGGCGGTTACGCTGCCGCGCTGGCGTTTGACGCCCCCGGTCGTGGCTGTGCTCACATTCCTCGTCTACGTGACGGGGCTTGCGCTACTGGCCTCGGACTGGAGCAACTCGTTCAACGGCGTGATGCGGCTGTGGATCGCCTTCTCGATGTACCCGGTGGCCGTGTCCGTCCTTCGAACGCAGCGGGATGTAACCGCCTTCTTCAAGACGCTCGCCATCGGCTCGTTTATCGTCGTCGCGACGTTTGGGGTGGCGCAGATCTATCCGTGGGGGTGGGAGGGGTACATGCGGGGACGCGGCTTCAGCTACGGTGGGATGGGGGCCTATGCGACCTACGCGCTGGCCTATCTCACCCTCGGCGGGATTGCGGCGATGTCTCTTCTGCGGACTCGCCGGCAGCGCCTATTCGCGCTCATGATTCACGTTCTTGCCGGGGTGATCGTCATGATTTCGTTCCGGCGAGGGGCGATGGCCGGGTTGATCGTTGGGTTTGCGGTGATCGTTCTCCTGGGCGGGGTGCGGCTGAGCGCAGGGCGGGTGCTGAGCGCGATGGGCCTTGCCGTCCCGATCATCGCCGTCGCCTTTTTCCTGTTCGGAGACAGAGTGGCCGACCTCTATACCGCACGCGTCACGCAGGGCGTCCAGTTCGAGATGGCTTCGCGCTTCGGGCGCGTGGCCGAGACGAAGCAGGTGTGGACGGACTTTGCCCACGGCTCACCGCGCCACATGCTCTTCGGGACCGAGTTCTTCAACTCGACCGACATCTTTGAGTGGTTGCGGGAGGACCGCCCCATTCATATCGACTACAACGTGATTCTAGACGGGGCGGGAGCCGTTGGTTTGCTCGGGTTTCTACTCGTCTACTTCCTGATCGCGCTCCGCTTTCGTACACGCTGGCGCCGGTTGTACCGGTCGCGCTACGCCGTCGGCGTGCGTGCGGTGTTCTGGGGCCTTTTGGCCGCGAGCCTCATTTTCTCGGCGTCAAACCAACTCTGGGTGACGACCCCCTACGCCCTGTTCTTTGCCCTCCTCGGCGCTCTCCAGCGCAGTGCCGAGTTGCTCCCGACGAAGCGGGCCGTTGCTGCTCGCACGCAGGCTCCCGTACTTCGTGCCCCCCTCCCCACCTCGCTTGCCACCACGTACCCTCAAGCCCATGCGCGTACTCCTTAACGCTCCCGCTCCCGAAAATCACGGGGGCGTCGCCAACTACTGCAAGGCCCTCCTCCCACACTTCCGCGCCGATGTGGAGGTGATGCATCGCGGGTCGCGCGCCGGCGAAACGGGGGTGGCAGCGCGCGCGAAGCGGCTCGCGCAGGACACGGCTCGACTGGTCCAGACCCTGAAGCACGGGCGGTTCGATGTGGTCCACCAGAACACGTCGTTCTACGGACCGGGGATCGCCCGCGATGCCATCCTTGCCAACCGGGCGAAGGCCTCCGGCGCGAAGCTCTTCATCCGCCTCCACGGCTGGGATCATGCCTTCGAGCCGACCTTCAACAGCCGCCGCTTCGCCTGGATCAAGCAGCAGTATTTCAACGCCGATGCGATTGCCGTCGATGCCGACGAGTATGAGCAGAAGATCCGCGCGTGGGGGTACACCGGGAGGATGTTCCGCGAGACGACCGTCGTCGATGACGAGCTGCTCGGGCAGCGGCCCGAGGGCGAGCCGTCGCACCCGCTGACGGTGCTCTTCTTGGCCCGGCTCGCCGAGGACAAAGGCGTGATCGAAGCGCTCGAAGCGACCCGGCTCGTGCAGGAAAAGCATCCGGACCTCCACATCGTGGTTGCGGGTGAGGGGCCGGTAAAGGCACGCGCCGAGGCGTGGGTCGCCGAGCGCGGGATGCCCAACGTCAGCTTCCCGGGCTACGTCCGCGATGCCGACAAGGCCGCCGTCTTTGCCTCCTCCGACCTCTATCTGCTCCCGACGCTCCACGGCGAGGGCCTTCCGACCTCGATCCTCGAAGCGATGGCCTTCGGCCTGCCGATCATCACGCGGCCGATGGGCGGCATCCCGGATCACCTCCGCGACGGCGAAAACGGTTTCCTTACCGAGCGTACCGACCCCGAAACCTTTGCCGGGTTCGTCACGCGGCTCGTCGAGGACGACACGCTGCGGAAGGCACAGGGGGAGCGCAATCAGACCGTCGCGCGCGAGCGCTACCTCGCCTCGACGGTGGCGGCCCGGCTGGAGTCTGCCTATGCCACGCTCGCGGAGACGAACTAGTCATGACCACCTCCCTCCGGCACGATGTCCAGGCAGTGCTCGGTGCGGTCACGCGCTACGCCGAAGCACGTGACTTTGCGGGGCCGGACCCGTACGATCTTCTCGCTTCACCCCTGCCGCTCCGGTCGCTGCCGCCCGCCGTCTCGTTCCTGCTCACCCAGGTCCACAAACGCAACCCGCTCAGCTTGCGGCGGGCCTTGCGGATTCCACCGGTTCTGATGCCGAAGGCGGCGGGCCTTTTTCTCAAGGCCTACGCGCTCCTCCAGCAGCAGCCCGGCAGTCCTGACTACACGCCGCAGATGACATGGCTGTTCGACTGGATCGTCGAGCACAGCATCGAGACCGAGCGCGGCTGGTCGTGGGGGCTGCCGTTCGCCTACTCGTCGCTGACAAAGTTCCAGCCGCCGCACACGCCGTCGGCTGTCGTTACGGCCTTTATTCACGATGGCGTGTGCGAGTACCTCCAGGCGACGGGCGACGAGCGAGCGCGGGCCGTGGTCGAGGCCGCGACGGCGTTCGTCGTTCACGAGCTTCCTCGGACCGAGACCGAAGCCGGGCTGTGCTTCAGCTACACCCCAATCCAGCGCGACGAGTGCTTCAACGCGAATGCGCTCATCGCCCGGATGCTGGCGCGCACGTACGCGCTGACGGGCGACACGCACCTGCGCGATCTGGCCCAGGCGAGCATCGCCTATACCGTGGCGAAGCAGCGGCCCGAGGGCTACTGGAACTACCGGATCAAGGGCGACGGCACCGAGAAGCGCCAGGTCGACTTCCACCAGGGGTTTATCCTCGATTCGCTCATCGATTACGAGGCCTACGCAGGGGACGCCGACCCAGCTATCCGCAACGCCATTGAGCGAGGGGCTCGGTTCTAC
>JABDIZ010000113.1 GCA_013003465.1 Rhodothermaceae bacterium | reverse complement strand
AACCAGAACGCCACGGTCTACCAGACCGACTACGACTTCGACAACGACGGCACACCCGACGGCACCCGCGTCCAGGATCTGGGCGAAGGGACCGGGACCGTCACCTGGACCTCCGACACAGTCTATTACCTCGATGGCTTCGTCTTCGTCAACAGCGGCCAGACGCTGACCATCGAGGCCGGTACGGTGGTCAAGGGCCTACCGGGTGAAGCCGAAGACGCCTCGGCCCTGATCGTCGCGCGCGGCGGCCAGATCCAGGCCAACGGCTCGGCCACGGACCCGATCATCTTCACGGCAGCGACCGATGACGTGACCAGCGCCACCGACATCCCGGCCGGGACGACCGGCCTCTGGGGTGGCATCATCGTCCTCGGTCGGGCGGGCACCAACACCACGCCGTCCGAAGTCGCCATCGAGGGCATCCCGACGACGGAGCCACGCGGCCTCTACGGCGGCAGCAACGACGCCGACAACTCGGGCACGCTCCGCTATATCTCGATTCGCTACGGCGGCTCCGACATCGGCGCAGGCAACGAGATCAACGGCCTCACGCTCGGCGCCGTCGGCAGCGGCACCACCATCGACTACGTCGAGGTCTTCGCCAATGCCGACGACGGCGTCGAGTGGTTCGGCGGCACGGTCAACACCAAGCACCTCGCCGTAGCCTTCGTCGGCGACGACTCGTTCGACTACGACCAGGGCTTCCGCGGCAATGGCCAGTTCTGGTTCACCATCCAGGGCGCCACCACGGGCAACCGCGCCGGTGAGCACGACGGCGGCGACGGCGACCTGGGCGGCGAGGACAGCATGCCCTACGCCATCCCCGTCATCGCCAACGCCACCTACATCGGCTCCGGCGCCACCTCGGGCAATGGCGATAACGACCAAGTGCTCGAACTCCGCGACAACGCCGGCGCCAAGTACTATGCCTCCATCTTCACGGACTTCGCCGAGGACGCCCTCCGCATCGAAGATCTATTCGACGACGCGGTGCAGGACAGCCGCAAGCGCTTCGAAGCGGGCGACATCGCACTCGTGGGCAACTACTGGTTCGGCTTCGGCGGCGGCGGTGACCTCCTCAGTGTGATCGACCTCACGGAGTATGACTCGGACGAGGACGGCGAGGCTGACACCGAGGTGGACCCCGACTTCCGCACAACGCTTGCCATTTACCTCGGCGACAACGGCAACGTCTTCGGCACCGACCCGATGCTGACGGGCATCAGCCGCACAGCCAACGGCGGCCTCGACCCGCGCCCGATGGCAGGCAGCCCGGCGCTCACCGGCGCGCAGCTCCCGAGTGGATCCTTCTTCGAGTCGGTCAGCTATAGCGGCGCCTTCGGCTCCACCAACTGGCTTCAGGGTTGGACCGCCCTGAGCCAGCTCGGCTACCTGTCGAACTAAGGGCCCACACGCTCGCACAGGTAGTCTTAGGTCGCCGGTTCTCCCGTGGGAGGAGGACCGGCGCACCGTTTTCGCGGGGTCGGATGCTGAGGCGTCCGACTCCGCTTTTCGTAACAGGGCCAGGGAGAGCCTCCTGCGTATTAGATGGCCCGAAGACACCTTTCTCCGAGACTACGAGCAGACCTGGATTCGCAATTTCGAGACCCACGGCCAATAAAAAGTCCCGTTGATTAAAAAGTGTTGCCGCGTATTATACGGCTGACGGATGTGTTACAACATGTCCGCAAGCCATTCAATCACAGGTTCTGCGGCCTCCCAACCTGCGTCTGATGAAGCGCTCCACGGCTTGACCGACCTCTTCAGCTTCATCCTCGTCATGGTCTCGCTGGTGCTCGCCATCGGCGTCACCCACCTCGTCCAAGGGGTCGCGGACCTCGTCCGACTCCGGGGGCGCGTCCGACTCGAACCGGTCCCCCTCGTCTGGGCCGCCGCGCTCTTCGTCGTCGCCGCGCTCTACTGGTGGTCGCTCTGGGACCTCCGAGAAGCCGACTGGCGGTTCCCGCTTTTCTTCTACATGCTCCTGGCCCCGACGCTGCTCCACGTCGCGGCCAGCCTGCTCGTCTCGACAGACGCAGTGGAAGCCGGGGCGAGCGTGCAGTCAGAGTTCGACCGGATCCGGGTTCCGTTCATGGTCATCATGGCCCTCTTCTCCGTCGTCGTGACGTGGGACGGGTGGCTCGTCGGTGCGGAGTCGGCCTGGACGCCGTACCGCCCGGTCCAGCTCTGGACCATCGGCCTTTACGTGGCGGGCGCGCTGCTCGGTAGCGCTCGCGCTCAGCGTGTGATCGCGGTGCTCGGGCTCGCGACGTATGTCATCGCGGGTTTCTTTTTCCGCTTCCTCCCCGGAGCGTTCGCCTCCTAGGCCGCAGAACCCGCCACTGCAGGCCGACAGCACGCTCCAGCGCCTTGCCTCCTTCAACCGCCAGCGTCTACGTTGCCTTGTTCGACCGCTTCGCCGCGTGCTGCGGCTGAGTGGCCATCCGCTCTATTGCAAAGCTGCCTACTCCCCGTCCGTCATCTGTTATCGAAGACCAGGGCTCTGCAAGGGACAGCAGGCGGCAGGCGCGTTTCGTAAATTTCCAGCCCGTCCGATGGTGGGGGCGACCGGCCGGTCGCCCCTGCGCTGTTTCAGCCCCTTCCCCGATGCCCGCCACCCTGCCGAACGACCCCGCCGTCACGCTCGATCTCGCCCTTGACCACGGCCTCACCGAAGAGGAGTATGGCTGGGTCGTCGAGAAGCTCGGGCGCACGCCCACGTTCGTCGAGTTGGGCATCTACTCGGTGATGTGGAGCGAGCACTGCTCGTACAAGAACTCTATCGCCCTCTTGAAAACGCTGCCGCGCGACGGCGAGGCGCTCCTCGTGGGCGCAGGCGAGGAGAACGCGGGCCTCGTGGACATCGGCGACGGACTGGCTGTGGCCTTCAAGATCGAGAGCCACAACCACCCCTCCGCCGTCGAGCCGTACCAGGGCGCGGCCACCGGCGTCGGCGGCATCCAGCGCGACATCTTTACGATGGGCGCACGGCCGATCGCCAGCCTCAACTCGCTCCGCTTCGGCTCGCTCGAAAACCCGCGCGTGCGCTACCTCCTCGACGGCGTCGTGCGCGGCATCGGCGACTACGGCAACTCGTTCGGCGTCCCGACCGTCGCGGGCGAGGTCTACTTCGACCCGTCGTACGAGGGCAACCCGCTCGTCAACGCCATGTCGGTCGGTATCGTGAAGGTCGGTGAGACGGCGAGCGCCATCGCCGAGGGGGTGGGCAACCCGGTCTACATCGTCGGCTCGGCCACGGGCCGCGACGGCATCCACGGCGCCACGTTCGCCTCCGAAGAGATCAGCGAAGAGAGCGAGGCCAAGCGCCCGAGCGTGCAGGTCGGCGATCCGTTCACCGAGAAGCTGCTGCTCGAAGCGACGCTCGAAGCGATCCGCTCCGGCGCGGTCGTCGGCATCCAGGACATGGGCGCGGCGGGGCTGACGTGCTCCTCGTGCGAGATGAGCGAGAAGGGCGGCTGCGGCATGGTCATCCACGCCGATCGCGTGCCCGTCCGCGAGGAGGGGATGACGCCCTACGAGATCCTGCTCTCCGAGAGCCAGGAGCGCATGCTCGTCGTGGTCGAGATCGGCCGCGAGCACGAGATCGAGGCCATCTTCGACAAGTGGGACCTGCACGCCGAGCCCATCGGTGAAGTCACCGGCGACGGGCGGGTGCGCATCCTCTGGCATGGCGAGGAAGTCGCGGACGTGCCCGCCGAGCACCTCGTCCTCGGCGGCGGCGCCCCCGTCTACTACCGCGAGACACAGCGCCCGGCCTATCTCGACGCGGTCCAGGCGTTCGACGACTCGACGATTCCCGATGTGGAGGACGCGGGCACCGTGCTCCTGGAGCTCCTTGGCTCACCCAACATCGCCTCGAAGCGGTGGATCTTCGAGCAGTACGACACGCACGTCCGTACCAACACCATCGCCGGGCCGGGCGCGACGGACGCCGCCCTGATCCGCGTCAAGGACACCGACCGCGGCCTCGCGGTCAAGACGGATTGCAACGGGCGCTACGTCTACCTCAACCCGCGCAAGGGCGGGCAGATCGCGGTGGCCGAGGCCGCGCGCAACGTCGTCTGCGCGGGCGGCAAGCCCCTCGCCATCACGAACTGCCTCAACTTCGGCAACCCGTACAAGCCGGAGGTCTACTGGGTGTTCACCGAGGCCGTCGGCGGGATGGGCGACGCCTGCCGCGCGTTTAACACGCCCGTAACGGGCGGCAACGTGTCGTTCTACAACGAGAGCCCGGCCGAGGATGGCTCCACGCGCGCCGTCTTCCCAACACCGACCATCGGCATGCTCGGTCTCGTAGACAACGTGGAAGCGCATACGACCACCGCCGATTTCAAAGCGGAGGGCGATGCCATCCTCCTGCTCACGCCCGCCGCGTGGGTGCACACCGGCGGCATCGAAGGCTCGGAGTACCTCGCCCACGTGCAGGGGCAGACCACGGGCGATGCGCCGCACCTCAATCTTGCCGAGGAGCAAGCGGTCCACACTGCCGCGCTCGCGCTCATCCGCGCCGGGCTCGTCCAGAGCGCACACGACGTGGCCGATGGCGGTCTCGCCGTCTGCCTCGCCGAGTCGGCCCTGCACGGAGACGTGGGGGCGGAAGTCTCGCTCCACGCTCCCGAGGGGATGCGACGCGACGCCCTCCTGTTCGGCGAGGCGCAGAGCCGCATCGTCCTCACCGTGGAGGACGACGAGGCCGAGCGCGCTGTAGCGCTGGCTGCCGAGCAGGGCGCCCAGGCCACGCGCATCGGCACCGTCGGCGGCGACGCGCTGCGGATCGCCGCCGACGGTGCGATGGTGCTCAACGAGGCCGTCGAGGCCCTCGCCAAGCCCTACCGCACGGCCATCCCTGAGGCGATGGGCGAAGCCGTGAGGGGGCTGGCCGCGGTGGCGTAGTCGCGCTTCGCGAGGTCAGCCTGCGTGATCGTGGCTTTGGAGACCTCCGGCGCGAGCGGCGGCGGGAGCGCGGTTCCACACGTCCCGAGCAAGACCCAGAGGAGAATGAAGACGAGAACGGTAGAGAAGCAGCCGCCGCCGAGTTTTTTAGCACCGTAGCCAGCGAGGAGACCGCGGAAGAGATTGTTCATGGAGAGAGGAATGAGGTGAAAGAGGAGCGCCGTACTAACGCGCTACCGCTCTTTCGGCTCCCTGCTTTCCATGAACGGCTACCTGCGGCTCGGCCGCCGCCTCTCCATCGCCGCTCGTTGTGATAGGCGTGCGCGGCAACGTGACGACGAACCGCGTCCCGATGCCCTTGCGGCTCTCTACCGCAATGGTCCCTCCCATCAATTCCACAAGGCGCTTCGTGATCGCGAGCCCGAGCCCCGTCCCTTCGTAGCTGCGCGCGTGCCCCTCCGACTCCTGCTTGAACTCGGTGAACAGGCTCGGCAGAAATTCCTCCTCGATGCCCACCCCCGTGTCTGCTACATAGATCCTGAAGGCGTCCTGACCGGTGCGGAGCGACACCCGGATGCCGCCCTGCTCCGTGAATTTGATGGCGTTGCCGATCAGGTTGGTCAGGATCCGCCCCAGCGCCCCCCTATCGCCCAATACACACAGAGCGGGCACGTCGAGGTCCAGATGCAGCACGAGGCCCTGCTTCTGCGCGAGCGGTCGGAATAGGGCGGCACTGCCATGAAGTTCGCTGACCACATCCAGCGGTTCGGCCCGGAGCGTGGCCTGTCCAGAGTCGAGGCGAGCGAGGTCGAGCACCGAGTTCAGCGTGTCGAGGAGCCGCTTACCGCCCTGCGCGATGGATTCGGCGAACTCACGCTGCTCGGCTCCTACCTCCTCCGTCAGGACCTCGGCGAACCCGATGATGGCCGTGAGCGGGGTGCGGATTTCGTGGCTCATGTTGGCCAGGAGGGCACTCTTGAGACGCGCCATCTCTTCAGCTTCACGCCGCGCCTCAATCAAGCCTTGCTCGTGCGCTTGACGGGCCGTCACGTCGCGGGCGATGGAGAGCACCACACTGCGCTGCCCGAGCTTGACGCGTCGCGACCGGAACTCAAACGCGATCTCCCGGCCTGCTTTCGTCCGAAGCAGAATAGTGTCGTGGCTTCCTCCGTACTCCGTGATGGACTCGATATGCCGCTTGAACACGTCTTGCTGACTCGGAACGACGAGGGCGATCGGAGCCATGCTTCGCAGTGCCGTGCCGCTATACCCCAGCGTCTGGACGGCGACCTCGTTGACCTCCTCGATAATACCACGTTGGAGATCGTGTACAAAGACTGCGTCACCGGCGGAGTCGAGCAGGTGGGCGTAGCGCGACTCGGTGGCCTCCAACTCTGCGACGCGCTTGCCTACCTGACGGCGCAGCGCCCATGCCCATCCGGCAGCCATGAGGAACAGCAACGCGACCCCGATGGCCGCCATCCGATAGAACGAGGGCGGCAAGCCTGCACGCGTCACATCGGCTGCGGTGCGGGGGTAGATCAGGTACGAACTGTTGAAGGGCGCCATCCGATCGAACTGACCCGCCACACCTGCGGCCCGGACGTAGTCGCCTACTTCGAAAGCCTCGAAGGTGAAGGGCTCGGGCCGATCCGCGTAGGCAAACACCTGAATGAGCACCTTGTCTACGAGGAGAATGAGGATCTCACCGCCCTCGGTCTGCTCTTTGGCCACCACGTGACCGGCGACCTCCACGAGCCGCCCCTCATAGGGCTCCAGCACCATCGGTCCCAGCGAGCCCCCGAGTTCGATAGGAGGAGGCTCGGACGGGGGTCCCGGTACGACGTACAGGATCGGATCGGCGAGGTGCGCCATTCCGTTGTCGTGCGCGAGTGCCCCTTCAGCCACGATGCTATCGCCGGGAGCCATTGAGGGCGCAGTGGACGCAGCAAGCAGTTTGATGCCGCCCGTCTCGTCCTGTACAAACACCTCGGTCCAGTGCTGATGCAATTGCCCCGATCCAATCGTGATCCGCCCTCCAATGCGCACAGTGTCGCCGAGGGCATCCGGCACCCGGTCGCCGTTTTCATCGAGGAGCAGGCGCTCAATGGGTACGAGAGGCACCGCCGAGGGGGCCTGGGCGGCAGCAGGAACGGACAGCGCCACGAACGCGATCAGCGCGAGTGGTCCTGCGGAGGAGAAGAGCGCGGTGCTAGTCATCAACGGAGGAGAATCCCTCTCGATATCGGCCACTGGTGCGTCTAGTTAATCCGATACACCCATGAGGTGACGGCTTATCCGCCGCGCGGAACCCTCGCACGTATCATCTTCAACGACTCCTCGCGGCCCGCGGAGAACACCGCGCCGGTCCCTCCGTTGAAGCTGCCGTTCAACCCGTTTCATCCCACCGTGTCCATCATGGCTGACAACGCCACCTACATCACCGCCACCGATGCCAACTTCGAGAGCGAAGTCCTCGGCAGCGACCAGCCCGTCCTGGTCGATTTCTGGGCGACCTGGTGCGGCCCCTGCCGCGTGATCGCCCCCACCATCGAAGAGATCGCCCACGACTACGAGGGCAAGGCCCGCGTGGCCAAGCTCGACGTGGACAACAACCCGCAGACGGCCATGCAGTACGGCATCCGCTCGATCCCGTCGCTGGTGTTCTTCAAAGACGGTCGGCCGGTGGACCAGTTGGTCGGCGTGGTCCCGAAAAACGTCCTCGCGCAGAAATTGGACGCGCTGGTGGGCCAGGAAGCTTAAGCACGGCCCTGACGTCTCTTTCGTAGGGGCGACCGGCCGGTCGCCCCTACGCCTGTATCAGTACCCAGGTATCCCATGAACACATCCAACGGAACCCCGGACCTCGCGGCCTTCACAGGCACAGACTTCACGGACGCCGAGCGCCACGCCGTCGTCGTCATCGGCACGGGGCCTGCGGGCCTGACGGCAGCGCTCTATGCGGCCCGCGCGAACCTGGAGCCGCTCGTGTTTCAGGGCATCCAGCCCGGCGGCCAACTCATCACCACAACCGACGTGGAGAACTACCCTGGCTTCCCGGACGGCATCATGGGACCGGAGATGATGCAGCTCTTCGAGGCCCAGGCCACGCGGTTCGGCGCCGACCTCCGCTACGGAACCGTTACGGCCGTCGATTTTTCGGAGCGCCCCTTCCGCCTGCTCGTGGACGACACGACACCGATCCTCGCCGACACGGTCCTCATCTCGACCGGCGCGAGCGCCAAGTACCTCGGCCTGGAGAACGAGAAGCGGCTCCTCGGCTACGGCGTCTCGGCCTGCGCCACCTGCGACGGCGCGTTCTTTCGAAACGAAGAGGTCGCTATCGTCGGTGGCGGCGATACGGCGATGGAGGAGGCCCTCTTCCTGACGCGCTTCGCCACTAAGGTCTACGTCATCCACCGCCGCGACACGCTCCGCGCCTCTAAGATCATGCAGGAGCGCGCGATGGCGAACGACAAGATCGAGTTCCTCTGGAACACCACCGTGACCGATGTGCTCGGCGACAAGGCCGTCGAAGGCGTCCAGCTCCGCAACGTGGAGACGGGCGAGGAGCGGACGCTCCCGGTTCAGGGCTTCTTCGTCGCCATCGGCCACAAGCCCAACACCGACATCTTCCGGGATTGGCTCGATATGGACGACGCCGGGTACATCCAGACGAAGCCCGACTCGACCTACACCAACGTGCCGGGCGTCTTCGCCTGCGGCGATGCGCAGGACCACGTCTACCGGCAGGCCGTGACGGCCGCCGGGACCGGCTGCATGGCCGCCATCGACGCCGAGCGCTGGCTCGAGGCCCACGACGACATCGACCAGATGCGGACCGAGACCGACTGGTGAGCGGCGCTCCCGGGTAGGGCC
>JABDIZ010000100.1 GCA_013003465.1 Rhodothermaceae bacterium | reverse complement strand
GAAAGTGCAGCGTCGGGAGACCCCGGCCGGCCAGCCATTCACCAAGGCAGCGTTGCAGGGCCGGATGGTCGGTGGCTATTGCGCTCGGCCACCGTGTCACGGTTACGCCCTTGTTGCGCGCCCGGTTGAGCTGCGCCCGCAAGGAGGCTTTCCCAGCGAGGATGGCCTCCCACCGATGCGGATCCCAGACCGGCTGCGCGCCGAGCGTCATTTCGCTGTACCCGGGGCGGCCCGTTCGCACGACACGCAGGCGGGCGTCCGCACCAAACCAGCAGACATCACAGCCTTCAGCGTGCGCCGCCGCTTCGAACGAGTCGACGGCGGCTTCTACGTCTTTTGGGGCACAGACGGGCTCACCCGCCGCCACCCACATCGTCACCCGCCCTCCGAGGCGCCGACGGCACGGTTCGTATCCCACAACAGAGGCCCCATCTGGGCTCAGCCAGTGCGCGATGCCAGGGTTGAGCAACTGGTAGGCTGTCGCATTCCACCCGTACTGCAGCACGAGCGCTCGGACCCGTTCCTTGGCGGTTGACACGGCTACAGCGTGATGCTGACTTCGCCGCGCACGAAGGCCTCATCAGGATCGCGGTCCCAGCGCTGGACATCGCCGAAGAGGCGGAAGGCGAGGCCGCGCATCGGCTCGACGAGCAGTTCCACGGTGCCGCCGAACCCCTCAAAGCGGTCCCCGCGCAGGAAGATCTTGCTCGCCTCTTCGAACGACGGTTGGGTGCCGTTCTGGATATCGCCGCCGACGTTGACGAGCGTGCCGGTCTCGTCCACGAAGTTCTCGCCCCGCCGCACGTAGCGTCCCACGACGCGGGCCCGCGCTCGGAACGGGAGCCAGACCTCTGCACCTACCGCTACCTGATCGCTGTTGGGGCCGATGGGGTGGCCGAGCCCGAAGCCGTTGTGCTGGTACGAATTGTAGAACGAGCCGTCGAGTTCGAAACGGTGCGTGTACGTGAAGGGCTCCACGCGCGTGTACTCCGCGAACGCCGAGGTGCCCGGCAGCCACCGGTCCAACCCTGCGCCGAGGCCCGCCTGCACGGCCCACTTGTAGTTGTACGAGTTCCGCCCGATCTCGCCGAAGTCGAGGTCGTCCACGAGGTAGGTGCCGTAGGCTTCGACCCCATCCACCGGGCGCACCACGGCATCGAGCGCGAAGATCGAGTTGTCGCGGTCCCAGAGCGCGTGCTCGGCGGGCTTGATGGGGAAGAAGGGGTTGAGGTAGGCCAGCTCCGGCCCGCGCTGCCCG
>JABDIZ010000103.1 GCA_013003465.1 Rhodothermaceae bacterium | reverse complement strand
GTCTTGGCTTTGCCCTCGGGCGTGTCGAGGCCACCCAGGCGACGGGCGTGTTGCACGATGAACCCGACGAAGTCCTGCCGCTCCTCGCGGAGTAGCGTGCGGAAGGCCTCCGCGCCGAAGCGCTGGACGAAGGAATCGGGATCGGCACCGTCGGGGAGGGTGACCGCATACACGGCGAGCCCCCCGGCGAGCACCGTCTCGATCCCCTTGAGCGCCGCGTTGACACCTGCGTTGTCGGCGTCATAAAGGAGCACGACGGTGCGGGCGTAGCGGCCGAGGAGGCGCACCTGCTGCGGCGTGAGCGCTGTCCCGCTGCTCGCCACGACGTGCTTGATCCCTGCCTGGAAGAGCGAGACCACATCGGCGTAGCCTTCCACGAGCAGCGCCTCTTCCTCCCCCCGGATGGCAGTCTTAGCCTGCTTGAGGCCGTAGAGCACCTCGCTCTTGTGGTACACCGGCGTCTCGGACGTGTTGATGTACTTCGCTGGCTCAAAGTCCCCGTCCTTCTTGGTGTCCGGCATGATGCGCCCGCCGAAGCCAAGCACCTTGCCTACGGGCGAGAGGATCGGAAACATCAGGCGGTCGCGGAACACATCGTAGTGGCCGTCGCCTTTCTCCCGACGCTTGACGAGGCCGACCTGCTCGAGGATCTCGGGTTTGAACTGCGCCGCCGTGGCCGCTTTGAGGAGCGTGTCCCAGCTATCGGGCGCGTAGCCAATGCCAAAGGTCTTAACGGTCTCTTTTGTGAACCCACGCTGCCCGAGGTAGTCGATAGCGCGTTGACCACGCGGCGTCTTGAGTTGGTCAAAGAAAAAGCGCGCGGCGAAACGCAGCGCGCCGAGCATGGCTTCCTTCTCGCTCGCCTCCTCGCTGTTCCCTTCCTCCTCCGCGATCTCGATCCCAGCCCGGTCGGCCAGCAACCGCACCGAGTCAAGGAAGCCGACGCCTTCAATCTCTTCGATGAACTTGAAGAGGTCACCGCCGCGCTTGCAGCCAAAGCAGTAAAACAGGTCCTGTCGCGAATCGACGGAGAACGACGGCGTCTTCTCGTTGTGGAACGGGCACAGCCCGACGAACCGCACACCCTGCTTCTTGAGCCGGACGTAGTCGCTGACGACGTCCACGAGGTCCACGGCGGCGCGGACATCGTCAACAGTCGAGTCGGGAATGCGGGCCATCGGGGAAGGGGTGAGCGCGGCGTAGGATAACCCCGAACACAGGAGCGAGATCCGGTGCCGTCAAACGTCGAGTGGAGCAACGACAGCCCCCTGTCGTACCGTCCCGGTTTCGAGGATTTCAGCGCGTAGGCCGCCCCGCCCGACGAGTGCGTCGAAGATGCGCGGTTCCTCGGTCACGCGGACGAGGTATTTGCACGGTGCGCAGATCTGGACCCCGCGCAGCACGGCCTCCCCTACCCGGAAGCGCTGCTTGACTAACTCGGCCAGCGGCACCTTCGAAACGACGAGGTTGCGCCGGTGCTCCCCGTCCGCCAGGGCGATGCCGAACTCGGCGATGGCCTCAGCCAGTGCTTCGGCACGGATGAGCGTCACCTCGCGGCGCTTTCCCGGAAATCGGCTGAACGCACCCATGCCCTTGAAGTAGCGATCCCCTTTCAGCCCTCGCCCAGCAATCACCTCGACTGCCTCCACGCGCTCTATCGGCGCCTTCGCCTCCGGCGCGAGGTAGATGGCGTCGAGTGTGCCCTGCCAGTTCATCCCGTTTCACCTTTGTGCATGTCATCCTGAGCGAGCATCGCGAGTCATGAGATCTACTTACAGCTTGGGAAACGGCTTCGGTACGGCCGCACACAGCGGAAATAGATCCCTCGGCTTCGCTCGGGATGACACGATGAAGATGGGAGACTATTCAAACACCGGCCGCTCGAACACGTCATCAACGTCGATGATGCGTACGTCGTCAGCGTCAAGGCCGAGGGGGTACTGCTGGACGACGCGGTCTTCCTCGTAGATCTCATCCGCCTTCTCGGAGGCGTATGAGATGGGCGAGGGCGTGTCGGCGATTAGCTTCTCTGCGAGATCCTCCGCATTCGGCGTGATGATGGCGACGGCCATCCCGTCGGTGTCGAGGGTCGCGCGGAGGACACGGTTCACACCGGCCAGCGTCAGGTCGGCGAGGCCGTCGCGGATGTAGTCCACGAACTCCTCGGTGCCGTAGTAGTCCGAGTCGAGGGCGTAGCCGAGGGCGCGGCCCTGGCTGGCAGTGAGCACGCTGGTGAACTTTATCAGGTAGTTGCGCGTGGCCTCGAAGTCTTCCTCGGAGAGCCCGTCGCGGACGAGCCGGTCGAGTTCGTATTTCGCGATGCGGAGGGCGAAGTGGGCTTGTTCCGGCGGCACGGGGCGGATCCACATTTGGAAGATCTGCTGCTGCCGCCCGAGGTTGGGGTCCGGGTGGAACTGGAACATCCCGCTGGGGAAGTACTCGATGTAGGCGTAGTCGCCGTAGTTCATGCCGCGGATCTCGCGGATGCGCTGGTAGAGGTAGGAGTTTGAGGAGCGGTGCTCGCCGAAGTACGACCGGATGAGGTAGAGCGCCACAAAGTCCGGGTCGCCGCGGCGGATATCAATCGGGAAACCCATCGAGATGGCGGTCGCGCGCGTGTCTTTGTCGACGAGCGTGACCCGCATCCCGTCCGGCATCGGGATTTGCGCGACGGTGCGTTCGCTCACGTCGGTCCCCTCAGCCGGAAGGTTGGCGGCAAGGTCGGCGCGCATGCGCTCTAGGAAATCGTCCGGCGCATCGCCTGCTACGGCGACGGTCAAGAGCGGCTGGATGTAGTGCATCTCGTAGAACTCGCGTACGTCGTCCAACGTTAGCGCCTCGACGGCCTCGGCGTGGCCGAGCGTAAGGTGGCCATACGGATGCCCGGCGTAGAGCATCTCGTAGAGCACCTCCTTGCCTAACTCTTCGTCGTTGTTGGCGCGGAGGCCGACGCGGATCTGATTGAGCAGGTTGGTCTTGACGCGCGAGAAGTCTTCTTCGCGGAAGCCCGGCTCCAGGAGCTGGCTCCCGACCACGTCGTAGTAGCGGTTCAGGTTGTCGCGGTGGACGGTCCCGGCGAAGACGGTCATCTCCTTGTCCACCTGCGCGCCGAAACCCGCGGCCATGGGGTAGAGCGCCTGCTGGAGATCGGCATAGGTGAGGGCCTGGCTTCCGGCATCGGCCACCATCAGGGCGGTGAGTTGCGAGAGGCCCTCCTTCCCTGCCGGGTCGTCGGCGGCACCGACCTCAAACAGAAAACGCAGGTTAACGAGCGGCGAGGAGGAGTCCATCACCAACTCCTCGAAGGCAGGCATGGGCGCACTCGTCGGCGTTGTGCGGCGCGGTGCTTCGACTCGCTCGCTGGCCGCGGCGAGGCTTGGCCCTATCGTCGCCACGATGTCGTCTACCGAACCCATCGCCGCGCCCTCGCCCTCCAGGTCGCCCTGAGCGAGCGTCACGACCACCATACGGTCGTCTGTGAAGTAGGTGTTGGCCACGCGCTGCACGTCGGCGGGCGTGATAGCGTCGTACTGGGCATAGATGGCGTTGAGCGTCTCGATGTCGCGCGTCGCGGCGACCGCGGTCACAACGGCTCCGGCGATGTTGGCCGACGAGTTCATCCCCGCAGCGAAGCCGTACTTGAGCGCGCTCTTAATGTCGGCGATGCGCGTCGGGTCGGGGGTAGCGACGCGGAGGTCGGCCATCGTCATCTGGATGGCTTCGCGGACGTGCGGGATGTCGGCGGGGTCGGGCACGCGCGCCATGACGGTGAGAAGGTATGGGTCGCGCCGATCGGGGAAGTAGCTAAAGAGCTGGTCCACCTTCTGCTCCTCCACGACCAGGCGCTGGTAGAGCGGACTCGACGACGAAAAGGCTACTTGCGCCAGCACGTCGAGCGCCTGCATATCGCCCGCTGCGGCATTGTCGGCTGTCGGATACGCCGAGGGCCCGTAGAAGCCCACCGTCACCCACGGCAGCGTCTCGGCCTCCCAGTTGACGTGGGCGTAGATCGGCCCCTGCGGCGCGGGTTCTGCGGGAATATCTACCGGCTCGTAGCCCGGCTCCCACGCGGCCCAGTACCGCTCGATCAGGTCGAACGTCGCGTCCGATTCTACATCGCCCGTGACGATGATCGTGGTGTTTTCCGGGCGGTAATAGCGGCGGAAGAACTCGCGGCTGTAGGCGTACTGGTTGGGCATGTCCTCGATGTCTTCGATGAAGCCCATCGTGGTATGCCGGTACGTGTGGTCCTGGAAGGCCGCTTCGCGCTGCACCTCGAAGATCTTGCGGATGGGGTTGGCGGCGTTCTTGTTGTACTCGCCGAGCACCGCCAAGGCCTCTGTGCGAAAGTCAGCCTCGGAGTAGCTCAGGTTCTGGAAGCGGTCGGCCTCCAACATCAGCGCCGTCTCCAGATCCTCATTCGAGAACGTCATGTGGTAGACCGTCAGGTCGTCCGACGTGTAGGCGTTCTGGTCGGCGCCCATGTTCTTGAGCATCGCTTGGTACGCGGCCGTCGGATACTGCTCCGTCCCCCTGAACATCATGTGCTCGAAGAAGTGCGCGAAGCCCGACTTGCCGGGCTCTACCTCGTTGCGCGAGCCCGTCGACACCGGGATCTGGAGCGAGACGATGTTCGGAAAGTCCGTTGGGATGACGATGGCACGGAGGCCGTTGTCGAAATCGCGGACGTGGTAGTCGTACGGGAAGATGCGGGCTTGGTCGCCCTGCGCAGCGGCAGGAAGGGTTATGAGCGCAGCGAGGACGAGTAGAATGAATAGACGCATGGGAAGGGAAGGTCGGGAGCGAATGCGATGGGGCCGCGCGCGCAGCCGCAGGATGATAACGGAGGTGCTACGAAGTTAGCATGATCAGGATGCACTGGGCATTGGTCACTGGGTAAGCTGCTGCTGTCACGAAACGGATGCCCGTGCCGAAAGCTCCTAGCTTCAAGCCTCAAGCCCTTCACAGCACCGTGCCCTCGCGCCAGTTGCGGATGGCCCGTCGCCAGATGGGCTCGTAGGCATTGCTGCGTTGCAGTACCCAGTTCTCGAACGCGGGACGGAGCACACCCTCGTAATACGACGCGCGCTCGAAGACGAATGTCGAGAGGGTGTTGCTGCCCCCGACCTGGTAGTGCCACCGCTCGTCGGTGGGCATCGTCTCCACAAAGGCGGGCGGGCCGAGCAGCACGTAGACCATGCCTCGGTCCGTCCTCCAGCCTTCCTTATGCGTGGTGAAGAGCAGGTTGGCCTCCTCCACGCGCTCGTAATAGAGCCGAACGATCCCCGACGCCACCCGGCGGTCGTTGAACAGCGTGCCCCAGAAGCCATCGAAGCGGCGGCGACGCTCGCCCGCCGTCTCACCTTCCTGGATGAAGGTCAGTTCGCGCTCGGAGGTGAGGTACGTCAGCGCCGCGATGAGGTCGCCGAGTTCAGTCAGGCGCGGAAAGTCGGCCTGGCGGACGGCGAACTCGCGCGTCTGCTCGGCGAAGGGCTCCGTCCCCGAGCTATCCCGCGCGGTTAGGTGGATGCGGTACACGCCCGGCTCCAGGGGCGGCAGGTTGATCTCGACGCTCAGGGCCAGCGCAGCTTGCTCCACCGGCCGCGTAGTGACTTGAATCGTGTCGGCGGGCGCGCCGCTGAAATCGACGCCGCGGAATTCGAGCGAGGAGCGGCCGTAGGCCAGCCAGTAGGCCGGGCGCGCGACCGTCGTGTCGCTGCGGAGACGCTCCAGTTGGAGTTGAACGCTCGTCGTCGGTGTGGTGTTGTAGAGTTCGATGGTCGCGCGGAGCGAATCGAAGCCGGTCGGCGTGTTGAGAGCCACCTGCGGTTCGAAGGCTTCACCCGGTCGCTTAATGGCCAGCGCCACGCGGCTGATCGCCGGTGCCCCTACCGGCACGGGCACCGTCACCCGCTGCCGCCGCTCCACCGTCTTATCGGTCTCTTCGTCGGTCAGCGTCGCCACAACGACGTAGGTGCCCGGATCAACCGCAAGGCGCTCCTCCCGCACGACGGGCCGAAACGTCCGCGTCGCTGCATAGGTGGGCAAGCGCAACGAATCCACGAACGACACGCTATGGGTGCGCGCCTGCCCACGTTCATCGCGCACCTCCACATCGTACCGATACTGAGCGCGGAACGCACCGCCTGCATTCGTAAAGACAAGCGAGGCGTGTGGCACACTCAGGTAGAGGTCCAGCCCTGGCGCACCGCTCCGCAGCGTGGCGAGCGCTTCGAGGTCGAAGTTGGGTAGGCCCGGCTCGTAGGTCATCGACCGCCCGGCATCGGGGGAATCGAGGGCCGAGGGACTGGAGCACCCGATCCAGAGGACGGAGAGCAACAGACAGGAAACCGAGAGGCTGAGACGCAGAGCAGTGCACCGGTCGAGTCAGGGGCAGCGTACCAGCAGGGCTCGTCAGGGTTCTGTCTGCTGGGCCGCAGCGCGCACAATCGCGGCAAACGACTCCGCGTCGAGGCTGGCCCCACCGATGAGACCCCCATCGAGATCCGGTTGGGCGAAGAGGTCGGCGGCATTGTTGGGCTTGACGCTCCCGCCGTAGAGCAGCACCACAGCACGTCCGTCGTCCCCGAAGCGCGCGGCTAGGCGCGCGCGGATGAACGCATGCATGGCCTGCGCCTGCTCGGGCGAGGCCGTCCGGCCGGTGCCGATGGCCCAGACGGGCTCGTAGGCCACGACCAGCGACTCGGCTGAATCGAGGGTCACGCTTTCGAGCGCCCCATCCAGTTGGCGTTGCACAACGGCCTCGGCTTGTCCGGCGTCACGCTCGTCCAGCGTTTCGCCCACACACAGAATAGGTACGAGCCCCTGCCCCATCGCCGCCCCCACTTTCTCGCCTACGAACGCATCGTCTTCGCCAAAGACCTGCCGCCGCTCGGAGTGCCCAACGATCACAAACCGACATCCGAGGGCACCCAGCATCGACATCGCGACCTCGCCCGTGAAGGCGCCGTTCTCGGCGGGATGCCCATTCTGAGCGCCGAGTGCCACACGCGAACTGCGGGTCGCCTCGCGGACGGCCTCCAACCACACAAAGGGAGGACAGACTCCCACCCCCACTGCCCGGGTGTCTGTTTCCGTGAGCCGAATGACCTCCGAGGCAAGACGAACCGCGCCACGAAAATCGGTATGCATTTTCCAGTTGCCGACGACGAGCATGAGCGAGGAGACGAACGATGAGGAGAGGATGAACGAAGCGCAGAATACGCATTCTTCCCCATACCGAAGGGATGTGGCAATGCCCTTGAATGCACATCCGGTCGGCTGTATTCTAGATGGACCAGGGCCGACCCTCTACTTCAGAAATAAGCCTTTCCGGCCCCATGCTCGTGTTTTCCTCTGTGCCGCTCTCTCGCCTCTTCGCGCTAGCGATCCTGGCTCTGGCCATGGGAGGATGCGACTTGGTGGAACGCCCTGCCGTAGACCCGCTCGAGGCGGTGCGTTCGTTCGGTGCGCCCTATGCCCTGACGAACCGCTTGGCCAGTGATTTTCTTCCCGATCGCACCGGCGCCACGCCTGCGCTCACCGCAGAGGGTGACCTGCTCGCTGCCGTCCGGTACACCGGCGGCTGTACTGCACACCAGTTCTTCCTCAACTTCGCTATCGAGGCGGAGCGCGCGATCATCTGGTTCGTCCACGACGATGGCGGCGACACCTGCGAGGGACAGCAGGAAGAGTTGATCGTCGAGGCGCTGGGACCAGCCATCCTCAACCAGCCCTCTATCGTCCTGATACGGCCGGAAGGGGGCGAGATTCTGCTCCGGTCGTCGCCGTCTTAGGCCAATTTTTTACGAGGCTGCTGCTGCGAGGCGCTCCAGGATTTCCTCGGCGTGCGCGCCCGTCTTGGGCCGCTTGAACACGTGCAAAATGCGCCGGTCCGGGCCGATCAGGAATGTGGTTCGCTTGATCCCCACCAGCTTCTTGCCATAGAAGTTCTTCTCGCCCCACGCGCCATACGCTTCGAGAATGGTGTGCTCCGGGTCGGCAATCAACGGGAACGGCAGCGCGTACTTCGCTGCGAACCGCTCGTGGGAAGCCTCGTCATCAGCGGATATGCCGAGCACCTGTACCCCGGCCTCCTGAAGCGCGGTGTAGTTGTCGCGCAGGTTGCACGCCTGCTTGGTACACCCCGGCGTGTCATCCTTGGGGTAGAAAAAGAGCGCGACTGGCTGGCCCAGGAAATCCGACAGCCGCAGCGTCTCGCCGGTCTGGGTGGGGCCTTTGAAGTCGGGTGCGAGGTCGCCCACGGCGGGCATCGTAGTAGCGGACATGAGAAGGGGATGTGCGAATCAGTTGGAGAGGGCGTCGGCCGACCAGTTCCAGGTCGCGATGCGACGCAGTTCGTCGTAGGCCGTCAGGTCGTAGTGAATGGGTGTTACCGACACCGCCCCTTGCTTGATGGCGTGCAGGTCGGTATCAAGCCCGTCGTCAAGGTTGATGAACTGGCCGCCGAGCCAGTAATAGGGCCGGTCGAAGGGGTCGCGACGCTCTTCGAACTCCTCTTCCCAGCGCGCACGCGCCTGCCGCGTCACCTCAAAGCCCGTAAGCTGATCGAATGACCGATCCGGCACGTTGACGTTGAGCAACACGCCAGGCGGCAGTCCTTCGCTCAGCACCCGCTCGGCCACGGTACGCGCCACGCGCCCGGAGGTCTCAAAGTCTGCATCGGGATCCCAGGAGCAATGCGACACGGCAAACGACGGCACGCCGAGAATAGACGCCTCGGTGGCCGCACTGACGGTCCCGGAATAGAGCACGCTCACGGCCGTGTTCGGCCCGTGGTTGATGCCGCTCACGACGAGGTCGGGGCGGCGCGGCAGCAGCTTCTGTACCGCCAGCTTGACACAGTCGGCGGGCGTCCCGGTGACGGCGCGCGCCCAGAGCGGCCCCGTCGGCCCATCGAAGGGCCACGGGTGCGCCCGCATTGGATCGCGGACCGTGATGGCGTGCCCGACGGCACTCTGCTCCGTCGCAGGTGCCACGACGACGACGGTGCCGAGGTCATCGAGCGCCGCCGCGAGGGCCGCCAGGCCGTTGGCATCAATCCCATCGTCGTTCGAGAGCAGGATTAGCGGCCGGTCCGGGTCGAGGCGGAGAGGCGTGGGGGATCGGGCCATGAGGAATGGAAAGGAGAAGTTGGAAGCGAGAAGGTAGAGCGGACAAGGGCGAGCGCTTTCCTAGCTTCCCATCTCACCCTTCTCACTTCAATAACTCTCGCCCTCGCTCGGAAAGTCGCGCTCGCGGACATCCGCGATGTAGCCCTGCACTGCCGTCGTGATCGTCTCGGCGAGGTCAGCGTAGCGGCGGACGAAGCGGGGGTTGAAGTCCTTGGTCAGCCCGAGCAGGTCGTGCGTGACGAGCACCTGGCCGCTGCACCCCTGCCCGGCTCCGATGCCGATGGTCGGGATCGAAACCGAGTCGGTGGCCTCCCTGGCCAACGACGCGGGAATCTTTTCGAGCACGACGCCAAAGCAGCCTGCCTGCTCGAGGAGGACGATGTCCTGGCGGAGCTCATCGGCCTCTTCTTCTTCGCGAGCGCGCACCTTGTAGGTGCCGAACTTGTAGATGCTCTGTGGCGTCAGGCCGAGGTGCCCCATCACCGGGATGCCCGCCTCCGTGATCCGACGAATGGACTCGATGGAAGCCTGGCCGCCTTCGATTTTGATGGCATGCGCGCCCGTCTCTTTCATGACGCGGATGGCGGAGCGGAGAGCCTCGCGGGAACTCCCCTGGTAGGTCCCGAAGGGCAGATCAACGACCACGAGGGCCCGGCCGACGCCGCGCACCACGCACTGCGCGTGATAAACCATCTGGTCGAGCGTGATGGGCAGCGTGGTCTCATGCCCTGCCATCACATTCGAGGCCGAGTCGCCGACGAGGAGCACATCCACCCCGGCCTCATCGAGAATGCGCGCCGACGTGTAGTCGTACGCCGTTAGCATGGCGATAGGCACGCCTTCGGCCCGCATTTCCTGCAACGTCTGGGTGGTGACGCGCTTGGCGGCGGCGGCAGCAACGGATACCGTCTGGGTACTCATGGGGACCAGCTTCAGTGAGGAAGGGCGTACAGAATACGACGCAGGGCTGTCCAAAAGCGACGCGGGCGCCGGCCTCTGGCCAACGCCCGCGCGGAGGGTTTTGCAGGACCGTGCCTAGTTGCTTCCCGCGTCCGAGGTGATCTCAATACCAAGCCGGGTCAGCACCGCTTCGGTGATGTTGACGGCTGCATCGGAGGCGTAGAGAATCACGGGCGCGTTGTTGGCGCGCGCCGAGATCACGAGGGCCAGGCCCATCTCGTCACCGACGGCGTCGATGGCTTCTTGCAGACGCAGCAGCAGCGGCTGAAGCTGCTGCGCCTCGTAGCGGCCCAACTCCTGGAGCCCGACCTGCTGGCGCTGCTCCAGATCGGCCTGCATGGTCAGGATTTCCTGCTCGCGCTCCTGCCGGGCGTCGGCGGTGAGCACGGGGCTGTCGGCCAATTCCTGAAGCTCCTGAAACTTGGTGCGGAGTTCGTTCTCACGCTGCTGGAGGTCGCCTGCGATGAGTTGCTCCCGCGCCTGGAGGGAATCGCGGACCTGCGTGTATTCCGGCATCTGGACGATGATGATGTCCGGGTCGAGGTAGCCGATGCGGTTCGCCTGTGCCTGTGCCCCAACGAGGGGAAGCAGCAGAAGGGCGAGCAGGCCCACGGTACGAGTTAGGGAACGGAAAGTCATGAAGGTGTGGAGGGTTCGGGATACGGGATCGGTCAGGAGAGAGACAAACGCCGCGCCGAAGGCGCGGGCTGGGGATGAAGCCATGGAGAAGCCAGGACGGAACCGGAGACTTAGCCTCCGAACCCTGAACTCGCGCGGCCTGCGGCGTCCACGCCGAGCTCATCGAGCACGAAGTCGGTGAGGTTGTGCGTGTCCTTAGCGTAGAGAAAGAGGAAATCGCCGCTGCGGTCGAAGACGTAGTCGTAATCGCTCTCTTCGGCAATGGTCTCGATGGCTTCGAGGATGCGTTCCTGAATCGGGCGCAGCGCCTGCTGCTCTTGCCGGAACAGCTCGCCTTCAGGACCGAAGTGACGGCGACGGAACTGCATCATCTCGGTGCGGCGCGTCTCGATCTCCGTCAGCTTGCGCTCGCGGTCTTCCGGAGTGTAGAGCAACTCGCGGGCCTCATACTCCTGCTCCAGCGTGGCGATCTCCTGCGCTAGGCCGTCAAGTTCGGCCTGCCACTCCGCGGCGGCCCGGTCCACTTGCTGGCGAGCCGTCTGGTATTCGGGCAACTGCCGAAGGATGACATCGGAATCGACGAAGCCGATCTTCTGCTGGGCCGTCGCGGGGAGTGCGAGAACCAGCAGGAGCAACAGGGTCAGGAACGAGCGCATAGGCGTCAACGAAGGGGGCCGGGCTCACTGCCCGCCGAGGGAGAACTGGAAGCGCCACTGCGGCGCCACGACATTGCCCGTGGACGGGCTGACGAACTCATCAAAGGCGTAGCCGTAGTTGAGATCGAGCAGCCCGAGGATCGGCAAGAACACGCGTGCGCCTACGCCCGCTGAGCGGAAGAGCTGCCCCGGGTCGTAGTCGTCCAAGTTGTTCCAGGTGTTGGCGGCCTCGGCAAAGAGGTAGGGCGCAAACGAGAACTGCTGCGACTGCACAGCCACCAGTTGCATCTCGGCTGTGTATTTGTTCAGGATGCGCCCGCCCACGGCCTCGCCATTCTGGAGCGGCGAGATGACCGAGAGCGGATACCCACGCATGTAGACGAGGTCTTTGCCAAAGCCTACAAAGCGGCCCTGCGTCTCTAGCGGACTGCCTCCGACGAGGTAGCGCTGGAATTGCACATCATCGCCGTTGAGCGAGCCGATCAGGCCAAAACGGGTCTTCGCGCTGAGCGAGAGGCGACCGGTGACAGGCGTGTACCACGCATTGTTCATGCTCAGCTTATAGTACTGGATGAAACCCGGCAACGGCGGCGCAACGGTGGCGGCGAGCGCTACGCTGGAGCCTGCGCTCGGGAAGATCGGGCTATCGAGCGAGTTGCGCGTGAGCGACTGCGTGAGGGTCAACTCCTGGCTGATCCCGTCGGGCAGGCCACGCGTCTGGACAGACCCCGTACCCTCGATATCGTAGAGCCGGTAGCCGATATCGGTGCCCGTCTGGAAGAAGTCATCGGGCCACTTGAGGCTCTGGCGGTAGAACAGCCGCGCGC